>CAZEOY010000298.1:0-5165 GCA_964513835.1 uncultured Syntrophobacteraceae bacterium | reverse complement strand
AATTGGCCAGGACCCGTGGATCGATTTCCCGAACATACTTGAAGGGTACCTGCTCTTTTTCGAGCTCGATAGTCGTCATGACGCTGGCAGCCTCGTCCTGGCCAAGAACACTGGGCAGCAGGTTCTTCAGGAAGTCATCTCCCGGCGTGTGGATGTCGGCGTCTTCGTTGAACTGTGCCGTGAACTCGAGCAGGAGCTCATCGCAGAGCTCCTTCTTGACGCCGGTGATATTCGTCATCTCCGTGCCAAGCTTCTTGATTTCGTCAGTGGACAGCCCCTTGAGAATCTGGGCCGAAACTTCTTCGCCCAAAGACATGAGGATGATAGCGGCTTTCTGAGCTCCCGTGGGTTTCTGCATCACGCCTGTTCCTCTCTCAGTATCGCCCGAATGATGGCTGCCGCCTGATCAGGATTCTGCTGCACCAGGTTGAACGCACGCTTTCGCAGGGACAGCTCCCGCTCCAACGGTTGATCGGGAAGGCTCAGGGTCTGCTGATCGCCGCCGGGAAGAGCCGCACCGGGCGCCGGCAACTGCTTCATCTCCTCACTCAGCGTTTCAAAACGACGCATGAGCGGCCGAACGATCAGGAAGAAGACAAGGATGACAAGCAGAACGTTGATAACCGGTTTGATGTATTCCCGCGCCAGCTTGATCCACCGATTCTCTGCCTCGATGAATCCGCCGGCCTCAGAGGATTCGGTTGCGAAGGGAATATTGGATACCGTGATCTGGTCTCCCCGGCCATCGTTATAGCCTATCGCTTTGCGGACGATATCTTCGAGCGATTTGAGCTGCTCGGCAGAACGCCCGACAAAGACCGGCTCCGTCTTGCCTTCGGCATTGGGCTTCATCTCGTAAGGACCATCCACGAGGACCGCCACCGAGATCTTCTTCACGCTTCCGGGAGAGTGAGTGGTCTGGCGGTTCACGCGGTTGATCTCGTAGTTCACTGTCTCACGCTGACGGGTCGAAGCCTTTGGGTTAGACGCTTCCTTGTCCTTATCTTTGTCCGGAGGAGAGCTCTGCATGAGCTGGGCCTCCACGTTGATGGGCACATCCGGGTTGCCCTTGGCCCCGAGCCCGGCTCCCTGACTGTTTTCCGTGCTGCGCTGTTGGCTTCTGATGACCTGGCTGTCAGGGTCGTAAATGTCCTCGGTCACCTGCATCTGGTTGAAATCCATGTCCACAGTCACGCGAGTGGTGACCTTGTTGGCCCCCGTCACCTGCTCCAGAAGCGACTGGACTTTCTGCCTCAGGTCCTCCTCGATCTTGCTGCGTACCTGCATCTGGAGCGTAGAAAGCTGCAGGGTGTTGTCGACGGCGTTCTTGCGGAAAAGCACCTGGCCGTCCGTGCTCAGGATGCTCACCTTGTCCTCGGTGAGACCCTGGACAGCGCCGGCTACGAGATTCACGATCCCCTGAACCTGCTGTGACTCCAGGTGCGCCCCCGACTTCAGTTTCAACACTACGGCTGCACTGGGAGGTTTGCGGTCCTCCACAAAAAGGCTCTCCGAGGGAAGCACGAGGTGGACGCGGCTCTCTTGAACCTCGTTCATCTCGTTGATGGTTCGGGCGAGCTCGCCCTGAAGGGCTCTCTGATAATTGATGCGTTGCACGAACTCCGTGCTTCCAAGCTTCTGCTGGTCGAAGATTTCGAACCCCACACCCGATCCTTTGACGACGCCCTGGGTGGCCAAAAGCAGGCGGACTTCATGGAGCTGTTCCCTGGGAACCGAGACCCCGCCGCCACCGCTCAGCTGATAGGGGATCTTCTTGTTCTTGAGGGTTTCAACGACACTGCCGAGGTCCTGTTCGTTCAACTGTGAATAGAGCTGCGTGAATTCGACACGGTTGATCGTGTAGGCGAGGAGAGCCAGACTGCCCAGGATAACAGCGAAGGTCCCCGCATAAAGGATCTGCTTGGCTCTGGGCAGGCTCAGGAAACCTGTCTTCCACTTCCCGATGAGATCAAGAAAGCTCTTCATATGAAATCAAGGACTCTGTTGTGTTGGAACCGCGCCAAGTGGGCCATGGAGATGAACACCGAACCGGTCCCTCCTTTACGGGGGAACACCGGGCAATGCTGGTCGAAGACAGAACTGGGAGATCATCAGAACTGCATTCTCATGATTTCCTGGTAGGCCTCCAGGGCTTTGTTGCGGACCTTGGTCAGCATCCGTAGACTGATATCCGCCTCTTCCAGTTTGACCATGGTCTCGTCGATCCGGGCCGCCCCTTTGACGGAGCCCTCCTGCATGGCCTGGTCGGCCTGGTGCTGCAAAGCATCCACCTGGGCTATGCTCTTTTGCAGTACCTGCGAGAATCCGGGTTCAGGGGCAGCTTGCCCGTCGCTGAGGACTCTCCCCGAAGGAAGCTGCAGTTCGCTGGGGCGAGAGATTACACGCATATTTGAGCTCCCGTGTTCCTTCTATTCGAGCTGTTGCCGAAAAGGCCCACCCTTGTGAGAGATGAAGAGCCGTGCTTCGTGAAGGCTACTTTCCAATCTCCAGGGCCCTGAGGGCAAGCTGTTTGGCCGTGTTCATGGCAGCGAGATTCGCCTCGAATGAACGTGAAGCCATCACCAGGTTGACCATTTCTTCGACGCTGTTGATGTTGGGCATCTTCACGACACCCTGGGCATCTGCGTCGGGGTGACCCGGATCATAAACCTCCCTGAAATCGCGGCCATCCGGGACGATGGCGTTCACCCGAACCTTCTGCAGGTCCTCTCCCAGAGCCCCGTCCAGAATCTCGTCGAAGGACTCCTGACTGGGCACGCTCTCGTAGATGACCGTGCGCCGCTCAAAAGGCTTGCCATTTGCCGTTTTGGTCGTATTCGCGTTGGCGAGATTGGCGGAGATCACGTTCAGCCAGGTGCGACTGGCTCTCAGACCTGAAGCGCTGATCCTGAATGCATTGTCAAGATCCACTAGACTCCTCCTTCACCGATGGCGTGCTTCATCATGGAAAACTTCTTGTTCAACATGGTCACGATGAACTGATACTCGATGCTGTTCCGAGAGAGCTTCATCATCTCGGTATCGAGATCCACCGGACCCGTCTCGACAAGCTCAACGGACTGCATCGCCGCCCGTGCGTCGCCAGGGTTCAGGTGCCTGGCATTGGACAGGCTGAGCTGAGGGCCGCTCTGCTCAAGGGACTCCCGCAATACCTCCTCGAAGGACGTTTCTTTGGCCGCATAGCCCGGGGTGTTGAGGTTGGCCAGGTTTCCCGAAATCACCTTTTGGTTGACCGAGCTCAGGTTCAGCCGATCCTGCATCAACTGGATCGTGCGATCGAAAACGATGTTGGAATCACCCATAGTCCCGTTCCTCTCGGAGATTTTACAGTCAATCAACTGTGCAGGCAGGTGCCCCCCACTCCACAGCCCGATGTCGTGACGAGAGTCGGAGGACGGGAGACCTGCTGTCGGCAATCATCTGTGAGCAAAAAGCAAAACATGTACCACGCAAAGAACACTTCTCAAGGCTTGGTCATGACGCCTCTCCGGGGGAGTGCTGTTGGGCGCACATGGATTGACGTGCAGTGGGGCGGCAGATCTTTCCGGCTGATGAGAGGGTCGAGGGAACTCGCACTGATGGGCGTATTTTGGTGGGACACGGAAAGGGTGAGGGCTGAATCGCTAATGCGTCAAAAGTGTGACTTGAAAGGCTCCCAAGGGCATGGGAAAAATTTGACGTTTCTTCTCAGGTGCGGTCAGTTCCTGCTTCAGGCTACCTCACCCATGGCTTCGCCGCCGTTGCGATATTCGTGAAGCTTGTTGCGGAGGGTGCGCACGCTGATCCCGAGGATTTCAGCAGCCCGCGTGCGATTTCCGCTGGAGGAGGAGAGGGCCTTGAAGATGAGGCGCTTTTCCATCTCACTGATGGGCATGAGATCGATCTCCGATGTTGGCTCCACACAGGATTCATCCAGAATCAGGTGCTCGGTGGCGAGCTTCCCTCTTTGAGCCAGCAGTACCGCTCGCTGGATGATATTCTCAAGCTCGCGGACATTGCCGGGCCAGGTATGCCCTTTGATGGCCCGGAGCGCGTCGGCGTCCATCCCGTCTACGACGCATTTGTGCATCCGGTTGTACTTATCAATGAAGTGGCGACAGAGGAGATGGAGATCCTCGGGGCGTTCCCGCAGGGTGGGTATCCTGACCGGGATAACATTCAGTCGATAATAGAGATCTTTCCTGAATTGACCCTTCTTCACCGTCTCCTCGAGCGAGAGGTTGGTCGAGGCGATGACGCGCACATCCACCCTCACCGGTTTCTTCCCTCCCACGCGATCCACCTCGCTCTCTTGAAGCACTCTGAGCAGCTTGGACTGCAGGTGCAATGGGATCTCGGTCACCTCGTCCAGAAACAAGGTTCCCATATGGGCCAATTCGAACTTCCCCTCCTTCTTGTGAAGGGCACCCGTGAAGGCTCCCTTCTCGAAACCGAAGAGCTCGCTTTCCACGAGACTCTCGGGGAGGGCTGCGCAGTTGACGGCCACAAAGGGTCGATCCTTTCGGTCGCTGTTTCGGTGGATGAATCGAGCGAACAGTTCTTTGCCCGTCCCACTTTCGCCCTGCAGAAACACGGTGGCACTGCTGGCGGCCACCTTTTTAACCATGGCCTTCAACTGGTTCATGATCGGATTCTGAGTGATGATATCGCGGTATTTCCTGGGGTCATCCAAGGAATCCCGCAGGTCTTCGGATCGTTCTTCCAGCCACTGAACGGTCTTGACCAATCGCTCCATATCGAGAGCTCCTGCCCAGAAATCATAGGCGCCCGCCTTCATCATCTCCACCGCCTCTTCAAGTCGCGCCAGCTGACTCAAAACGATGACAGGAATGGGGGCTTCCAGATCGTTGGAGGCTTCAAGAAGGAGCTTGACCTCGGGGATCTGACCGTTGAGACTGCACAGGATGACATGCGGCCGCTCCTTCTTCAGGAAGGCGATGGCCGCCCGAACCGTTTCGGCGACATGCAGGGAATGATTCAATTTGTTGAGCTGAGAAACAATGCATTGATTGTCCCGGGCTGTCATTGCCGCGATCAGAATGACCATGGTTTGTTACTCCCTGTCCATACCTATTTGGAGCCTGCCTTGGGGCTTGCGCCTTGAAGCTCGAGGTACCCAAGCTCCTGCTGGGCGGCTGTTTTCC
>CAZEOY010000297.1:0-5177 GCA_964513835.1 uncultured Syntrophobacteraceae bacterium | reverse complement strand
TGCGGCACATGGATCGGGTCTGGTATCGGCGGACATTCCAGGTCCCGGAGGACTTTATCAGGACCGAGGGGATGGTAGGGATTCCCTTCCGCCCTTTCGGGACAGAAGGCGCATCGGCTCCAGTAGCAGCCGCTCGAGGCCGAATAGGGGAGAATGCGACCAGGAGCCAGATACATGTCCCAGGGCATGTCATCGTAGTCGGCAAGAAAAGGTTCACGCTTCTCGGAGTACTGGCCCGATAACCGGAGCAGGAAGCTCTCGCCCGGACCATCCACCAGGTCGTCCACCAGACCGCTGAAGGGATTGTTCCACTCGGCCCCCCTCCTCCAGGACGTGACCAGCCCCCCACCCAGGACCACCCTGATACGGGGGAAGTTGCGGCGCATCATTCCGATCATGGCAAACGTGGAGAGCGCCTGGTTCATGAAACAGAGCGATAATCCAACGACCGAGGGACTGAATTGGTCCACGATCCGGGTGAGTTTTCGTTCGAGGAAATCATGGAAAGGGATCCTTTCGGGGTGCTGTGCCGCAGCGATGAGGTGGTCGCTCCGCACGGGAAGCAGGCCTTCACCGGAAAGATTGGCCAATCCGGCACGGAGCGAGCCTTCCCGGGAGTTGACCTCGAGAAGCCGGTTGAGATCGAGGACCGCCCTCTTGTAGCGGTCCAGATTGGAGTATCCGGACCAGCCCCTGAGCAGACTCAGGTGATGTTCGCGATGGCGACGCGCCCTCAGAGTCCAGGTGTCGTCATCGCCCCCCCCCCCGTCTTCTTGAAGCTGAGCAGCCAGGGTCTCGATGCTGGCATCCCAGACAAAGCAGCGCACCCCATGCTTTCGGAGGGCACCGGCCAGCAAAGCGATGCCGGGTGGAGGCTCGCACGGTTTGGAGACGGGAGGGTGGATCAGGAGCATGTGAGTTTGTCCCAAACACGGAATGGCGGGAAAGCCGGCCATGGGTTCATCGAAGTATCCACCGCGAATCACTGTATCGCACGGGGCTCTGTGTGTCGAAGGGAAAGCATAGCCGGACTGGCTCACTTCGTCCATGCCTGAAAGTCTTGGCTCGTCCTTCGTCCGTTGTCAAAGGCCTGTCTTTGGACTAAGATCAAAGCGTTTGCTGATGCCCAGAGCCCTGAGCCCGCCGACGAAATTTCCTGCTACCTTATCCTGGAGTACTGCCCATGCAGTTTGAAGGAACCGAACGCTACTATCTGAGCCCGGAACTGCGCGAGATCGTCAACATTGCCATCGCCATGGGAAAGCCCCTGCTCCTGACGGGAGAAGCCGGCACCGGAAAAACTCAGCTCGCCTTTGAGATTTCCCGTTCCCTGAACCTCACCATGGAGGAGGCGCGCTGTAAGTCCACATTCAAAGGGGAAGAGCTTTGTTACGTCTACGACACCGTTCTCCGCTTGAACGACTCGCGCTTCGGAGCCGGCGATACGGGACGGAATGTCAACGACATCTGGGATTACCTCAGATTCGGCCCCATCGGCCGTGCGTTTCTCGCCGAAGACCGAAGGGTTCTGCTTCTGGACGAGATCGATAAAACCGATTCGGACACCCAGGACAACCTCCTGGATGTCCTGGAGGAAGCCTCGTTCATCATTCGGGAGATCAACCACAAGGTCTCCGCCCGGCAGATGCCCATCATCATTATCACGAGCAACGCCAAGCGCGAACTGTCCGACCCCTTTCTGAGGCGATGCTTCTGTCACTACATCCCCTTCCCTCCCCCGGACGAAATGCAGATCATCGTTCGCCTTCATTTTCCCGAGATTGCCGAACCGTTGCTGGAGGCGTGCCTCACGACATTTTATCGCCTGAGGGAGCAGGGATACGAGAAACCCCCGGCTACCGCCGAGCTCCTGGACTGGATCGGCGCCCTCAAATCCAGCGGTGCGCGAGCACCGGGCGCCGGAAAAGAGGTGAACCACATCGGCACGCTGCTCAAGCGCACCGAGGACCTTCTGAAGTTCCGCGGGATCCGCAGGACGAGCCGCTTCTAGATATCAGGAGCCAGCCATGATCGGTTTCGTGTATCACCTGCAGGAGGCCGGAATTCCAGTCAGCGTGCAGTACATCCTGGAGTTTTACCGGGCCCTGCAGCGGGGGCTGGCCAGGAACCTGGATCAGCTGTTTGTGCTGGCACGCCTCATCTTCGTCAAGCGCGTCGAATACTACGATGTTTTCGAGCAGGCCTTCGCTTCCTTCTTTCTGGGGGCGGAAGGAACCACCCCCGCCGTCAACTGGGAAGAGCTCATCGCCGGAAAGCCTTTTCAGGAATGGCTGCGGGACCAGCTCGAACAGGGCCTCCTGACGCCGGAGGATCTCCGGGAGTTTGACACGGAGGAGCTTCTGGCCCGGTTTTGGGAGACCGTTCTGAAGCAGGAAGGCGAACATCACGGCGGGAACCAATGGGTCGGAACCCGGGGAAGGTCCCCCTACGGCCACAGCGGCCACCATGCAGGGGGCATTCGCGTCTACGGGCAAAGCCTTTACGGATCGGCTCAGAAAGTGATCGATGACCGGCGGTACATCAACTACAGTGACCAGTCGAGCCTGTCGAACGAGAATCTGCGGCAGGTGCTGACCTCCATGCGCAGCCTGAGACCGCTCGGCCCCGAAACCGAGCTCGACATCGACGAGACCATCGCCAAAACGGCCCGCAACGGCGGCGAAATTGAGCTCATCTTTCGCAGGGAGCTGAGGAATCGTCTGAAGCTCATTGTCATGGTCGACAACGGCGGATATTCGATGACGCCATACATTCCCCTGGTCAAAACCATCTTCACCAAACTGCGCGACATGTTCCGGGACGTTACTTTCTACTACTTCCACAATTGCATCTATGGCACCGTTTACCGGGATCCCCAGAGGTCCCGGAGCATCAAGTGGGAGAAGCTGGTGAGTGAGAACAAGAGCACCCGCCTGATACTCATCGGAGACGCCAACATGGCCCCGGCCGAGCTCATGGCCGCTTACGGCTCCATAGAAATGACCCACACCGTTCGCAAACCGGGGAAAGAGTGGCTCACCGAATTGAGGACCGCGTTCCCTGTGAGCATTTGGCTCAACCCCATCCGCAAGGACCGTTGGGGCGGCGAGAGCACGACCATTCAGCAGATCGGGCGCATTTTCCGCATGGAAGACCTGACCCTGGCGGGCATCAAGGAGGCAGTGTCTTTCCTGAACATTCAGGGGCAGACCTACGACAGCCAGTAACCCTTGCTCGTCCATGAGCGCCCTACCCGTCGTCGACGCCCTGGAGAGCTTGCACGGAGAATCATGGTTGCCATCAATCGTGAGACGAGACACCTGCTGGGGAAGGCTATTCACCACTACCGGCTGATCGAGGAGGGCGATCGCATCGCCGTAGCCGTATCCGGGGGGAAGGACAGCCTTGTGCTCCTGTGGCTTCTGCGCGAACGGCTGAAATGGATTCCCGTCCGCTATGATCTCATGGCCATTCATGTCGATCCGGGCTTCGATTCACGGACTGTCGACACTTTGCGCAGTTTCTTTGAACTGGAGGGGTTCGAGCACCAGATCATCCATACCGATCACGGTCCCAGAGCCCATGCCCGGGAAAACCGCGAGAATCCCTGCTTCCTCTGTTCACGGCTCAGGCGCAGAGTGCTCTTCCAGGCCGCAAGGGAAGCCGGCTGCAGCAAAATAGCGCTCGGACACAACCAGGATGATCTCATCGAAACCTTCTTCATCAACATCCTCTACGGAGGCCAGCTCGCCGGCATTGTCCCCCGGCAGCCTTTCTTCGGTGGCGAAATGGTGGTCATACGCCCCCTCGCGCTGCTTCCAGCCCGAAAAATCGAGCAGCTGTCCCGAAGACTCCAGCTTCCCGTTACGACCAACGCCTGTCCTTCCGCCGACAACAGCAAGCGTCAGGAGATGCGACGCATGCTGGACACCCTTTACAGCTCCAACAGCAAGGTGCGCGGAAACATCTTCCACGCCATGAGCAACGTCAACATGGAATACCTTCCGCCCCCCCTGGATGCATCCGGCCGCAAGCATGGAAACCTGTTGCATGCCTGGATCGAAAAAGCTTGCACACGTTGTGTGGACCAGAAGGAAGACCTCGAGCAATCTCCACTTGTGAATATGCAATCACCTTGAATCTTGGGCTTTGAGCTTTGACAGCGTCTCAGCGTGAGATGGAGATCCCATGAAGACTTTGTACCTCGTGGATGGCAGCTCCTACATTTACCGCGCATTTTATGCCCTGGGCCGGTTCAGCAATTCTAAAGGACTCCCGACCCAGGCCGTCTACGGATTCGCAACCATGATCGCCAAAGTGGTCCGTGAAAAGGAGCCCGACTACCTCTGTGTGGCCTTCGACGCTCCGGGTCCCACCTTTCGGCATGAACGTTTCGAAGCGTACAAGGCCACGCGGCAGAGCATGCCCGAAGATCTCATCGTTCAGATTCCCTACATCAAACGGCTCGTGACCCTGCATGGAATCCCGCAGTTGGAGATGGACGGCTACGAGGCTGACGATCTGATTGCCACCCTTACCCTGCGGGCCATCGATCAGGGTATCGGGGTGATCATCGTCTCGGGGGACAAGGATCTCCATCAGCTGGTCCGGGACCCCGACGTCACCCAGTGGGACCCGCAGCGGGATCGGATGTTCACCGAGGCGTCCGTTGAAGAAAAGCTAGGAGTGAAACCCTCACAGGTCAGAGACTACCTGGCGCTCCTCGGCGACACCTCCGACAACATACCGGGGGTCAAGGGTGTGGGTGAGAAGACGGCGCGGCAGCTGATCCAGAAATGGGGTTCGCTGGACGCCATTTACGACCATCTGGAGGACCTCAGCCCACCTTCCATCCGAAAGAAGCTGCAGGAGGGCAGGAAGAGCGCCTTTCTCTCGCGGGAGCTCGTGACGCTGGAGGATCGCGCCCCTCTGGAGATCGACATGGAGAGCCTGCTGCCCTTGGGCCCGGAGGTGGCTCCCCTGCGGGAGCTCTACGAGGAGCTGGAGTTCCGAAGTCTGCTGCAAACCCTGCCGGAGACAGCCCCTTCTGCCGGCAGCGCCGATGGCGGCAAGGAGCGCGAGGACATGGATGGCGCGAGCCAGGAAGCCTGCAGGGTCCTCTCCCGTCATGAATTTCTGGAGGCCATTGCCGAGGCGTCAGGCCGTGAGCCCTATCC
>CAZEOY010000296.1:0-5201 GCA_964513835.1 uncultured Syntrophobacteraceae bacterium | reverse complement strand
CCAGGGGAATGTCGAAGGCATGGCTGGCCGCCACGGAAATGGACCGCAAGTCTTCGGGCTCCAGGTTGTGCACGCGGGTCTTTCCCGTGCAGCGGGCGATGATGGCTGTCTCCTGGGAGGTGCCCTGAATCCAGTTGATGAGGGCCTGGCTCATGGCTTCGGTCGTGGCCGACGGATCGAATCGAAGGGTGCCATCCACAATGGCCCCCCCCAGAGCCAGTCCGGCCGCCACCCCGAAGACGCAGGCCTGACCGTTGAGGGCCAGGATCTTGGCGACGTCGGTTCCCGATCGCATGCCTCCGAAGTGTACGAGCGGGATTTCCTCTTCCCGCTGGAGCTCCCTCAGGAGGCGAAGTGCATCTCGAATCAGCGTCCACTGGGGCTGAGCCTCCAGCTCGACCCAAGGCCGCTCGACGCCGCCTGCGCCATCCAGCAGGATCAAGTCCAGTTTCTGATCGAGAGCGAATGGAATCGCCGTCGCGTTTGAACCGTCTGAGATGCTGATGCCCAGCAACTGGTCGGAGCGGAGGCGCACCCTATTTCTGGAGACTCCGTCCCCCTGGGACACATAAATGAGCCCATCAGCCTCAGGGCTGGGTTCGTCATGGGGAAGCACGAGCTGAAACCAGGGGGAGCGGCCTGGAGCTCCGCCGGAGGGGTCTCCCCTCCCGTCATGAGGCAGCGCACGACGCCCGATGTAGCCGCATCCCGTGGCGGCCAGGGCTGTGGCCAGGGCCTGCCGAACGTATTCCGGGGCCTCATCGAAACCGGTGAAGAGGAAAGGCTGATCCATTTGGACCCAGGCGGCTCCATCGGGGAGACTGCCGATCCCCTCGGTCCGGCTGATGCGGGTCCGAGTGGAGCAGGCCTCCCGGTACGGATCAATGACCAGGCGGGTGAGAGCGGCCGACAGGAAGACCAAATCGTCCAGCTGGACCGGACGATCCTCAGGGAAGGGGTTTTCAACCGGGGTCAGGAGCCCCTTCAGCACTCTGCGCTGAAAGTCCGCATCGTCGTGGCCGACGCGGGTCATGGACCGGATGAGGGTGCGGGCCTTTCGGTTGAAGCTGGCCGAGCCCGTTTCGGAATCCGTTCGATGGAATTCCGCCGACTCAGAACGGAAATCGGCGAGCCGCTCCCGGTATTCAGGGGCATAGGGGAGGCGGGTCATGGCGGCGGCTTCGGGAGTCAGCGCCACCAGGTCGCCCCGATTCAACTGCCCGATGTCCGTGTACCCAAGCCCATGGACGACGGCCGCCAGCTGCCACCGGATGGACTCCAGGTAGCGGTGCATGCGCAAGGCCTTGGATTCGACATCAAACTTTTCCACCAGGTGAGGATCCTGGGTGGCAATACCCACGGGGCAGCGTCCTGTGCTGCACTGCATACACCCGATGCAGCCGGCCGCGATGAGCATACTGGTTCCCAGCCCCACAGCGGCAGCTCCGAGGGCGATGGCCTTGGCCGCATCCACGCCGTTCTGGATGCCGCCCATGAGGATGATGGGAAGCTGTCCTTCGGCATTGATTTCCGCCAGGCCGTCCGTAGCCTCCATGATGGCCGCCAGGGTCGGAATCCCCACGTATTCCAGAACCTCGCTGGCGCCGGCCCCGGTCCCCCCCTGGAGGCCGTCCAGCTCGACGAAGTCCGCTCCATCCTTGAAGGCTATCTTGATATCGTCCCGGGTACGGCCGGCCCCGAGCTTGAGCCCCACGGGAAGACGCCATCCCACGGCCTCGCGCAGCTCATTGATCTTCATGATGAGATCGTCTCCGCCGAGGACGTCCGGGTGGCGCGACGGGGAGCGCAGATCCATTCCGGCCGGAATCCCGCGCATTGCGGCGATTTCCGGGGTGAGCTTGGAGGCCATGAGCTGCCCCCCCAGGCCGGGCTTGGCCCCCTGCGAAATGTAGAGCTCGATGGCGTCGGCGCGCCTCATGTCGTGGATGTTCCATCCGAGGCGGCCCGAGAGACACTGGGCGATGAGCTGCTGCGCCTCGGCGCGCTCGACGGAATACATGCCCCCCTCACCCGTATTCTCACAGATCCCCGAAAGGCGGGACGCCATCGCGAGGGCCGCTTTCATGCGGCCGCTCACGGCCCCGTAGCTCATGGGGGCGATGAGAACCGGCATGCTGAGATCCAGCGCCCGAGCGCCGTGCTTCCCACCCACGAAGGTTCGCAGGTTGACCTTGCAAGAGGCGCCGGGATCCTCGCCAATGCTTGAGAGATCCGTTTTGAAGGCAAGGTCGCCGAAATGAGGAATGTGCCGGGCGGCACCGTAGCCTCGGATCCGATAGCGTCCGATCACGCTCTTGACCCGGATGTCTTCCCGGGTCTTGGCATTCCAGGCTTCCGCATCGGGCCCGGAAAACCGGGGAAAGGGGATGTTCACACTTCGTGGCTCAGCCGCACCATACCGAAGCCCTTTGCCCGCGCAGACCACCTTCTTGAAGCCCCCGCCAAAATCGATGCCGTAGCGATCCAGGAACGCATGGACGGACTCCAGATCCTCGGGTGTCGCATCGCACACCATGGCGTCATGGCCAAGGGAATCGATGCGGCCGCCGACGAAAATCTCGCCCCCCGCCATGTCTTCGCCCACCTTCTCTCCCGAGTCGCCCAGGATGACCATCCGGCCCCCGTACATCATGTAGCCCGCCATGAAGCTCGAATGGCCGCAGCAGCACAAAGTTCCTTTCTTCATCACCTGACCGGCCCGTGAACCCATGTTGCCGCGGATGACGATCTCGCCGCCCCGGAGGGCCTCGCCGGCGATGGCCCCGGCATTGCCGCCCACGACGATGGAGCCCGCCAGCATGTTGTCTCCCAGACCCCAACTCGCATTCTTCTCCACCTCGATGGTCGGTCCGTCACTGAGCCCCCCGCAGAAATAGCCGGCCGACCCCCGGATCTTCAGGCGGATGGGGACGGCAAGCCCCACGGCGATGTAATGCTTGGCGTCGGGGTTGATGATCTCAACATCCTGATGGTTGGCTCCACAGCCTTTGATGACTTCATTCGCCGTGCGAATGGACATTTTGGAAAGGTCAATGATCGCCATTGGTTTCAAGCTCCCTTTTGAAATCAGCCATTCCGTTTCCAGAGACCGAACGTGCCCGGAGGCGGCTCACTCGTCTCCAGGGACCGTCCGGGAAACAGTCGGTTGAGACCCACTTCCTCCGAAGAAACTGCAATGAGCTCTTCGTTTTCGTAGACCACCAACGGTTTGGCGGCCAAAGGATCCTTGGCGTAGCCGATGGCATCCCGAGTGGCCACCAGGTACGAAAAGGTGCCGTCCAGGTCCTCCACCGAAGATTCCAACGCCTCTTCGAGGGACGCCCCTTCGCTCATCCGGTAAGCCAGGTAAACGGCCACGAGCTCGGTGTCGTTTTCCGTCTGGAAGGTCATTCCGCGACGCTCGAGCCTGCGGCGCATGATCCAGTAGTTCGTGATCTGTCCGTTGTGCACCGTGGCCACATCGGCAAATCCCGAGGCCCAGAAAGGATGCGACGTGTCCGGATGAACTCCGGACTCCGTGGCCAGTCGGATGTGGGCGATGCCGTGGGTTCCATCGAAGTCCGTGATGGCGTAGCGATCCGCCAGGCTGCGGGGCTGCCCCACATCTTTGATGATGTCCAGCGAGCGCCCCATGGAGACGGGCTTGCACACCCGCTCGACGTTGCGTGTCAGGGAGAGCAGGTCCTCGGCGTACTCAATGAGCAGGCCGTAGGTGCCCCCCTCCCTGTGCCCCCGGAGGACCCTGGCGCCCGCCGCCTCCAGCCGGGCTCGGATCAGCCGGATGTCCTCCTCGCCTTCCTCGCCCTCTCGAACGAAGAACCGGAGTCGCCACTCATCGGTCAGAGGCTCCCGGTACAAGGCCCAGCCCGCCGAATCGGGCCCCCGGTGGAGAGTGGCATCGAGCATCTCGGTCAGAGCCTTCCCCGTGGTCATCCTGAGGTTCCTGCGCTTGCCGTTTTTGAAGAGAATTCCCGCTATGGCACACATGGGCGACTCCGTCGGTTTCGAGGTTCGAGCTTGGCGTCTCGAGCTTCGCGTTCCAGGTTATGAATTCCAGGCGCCTGCTGTTCAGCCACCCGGATGAATCAGATGGTGGGGCCGGGTTGCGTCCCGGTCGCAACGGCCGACGCAAGGTCGGTGCTGTCTATCCGGCAGGAAATCGATCACCGAGCCTGTTCAGAGCAGGGAGATGGATTTCTCTGCGCCTCTGCGTCTCTGGGCGAGGGAAAAAAAACCTCGCGAGCGGACGACCGTCTGAGGCTAGTCCGTGAAGCGTGGCGACACGATGATGGAGAGGAAGCGGATGGGCAGTACGAAGAGCTCCTCGGGCCCGTGCGGAGCGTCGGCGTCGAAGAAGAGGGAATCCCCCGGCGACAGGCGATAGGACTTGTCACCATGCATGTAGAGCATTTCCCCTTCGAGCATATAGAGAAACTCGGTGCCTGGATGCTGAAACAGGGGGAAAACCTCCGACTCCTCCGTGAGCGTGATGAGATAAGGCTCCACGGAGATGCTCTTCCCCACGCTGTGCCCGAGCAGCCGGTACTCGTGGCCGGACCGGGTCCCGCGTCTCTCGATGACGAGACCCTGGCCGGACCGCACATAGCTCGCGTCCCGATCCTCTTCGTATTTGCGGAAGAATGCGGTGAACGGGATGTTCAGCGCCCGGGAAAGGGCCTGGAGAGTCCCAAGGGATGGAGATGCGTTGCCGTTCTCGATCTTGGAGAGCATCCCGGCCGAAAGCTCCGCCAGTTTGGCCAGTTCGGCGATGGTCAGGTCCATCTTCTTTCTGAAAGACCGGATCTCACGACCGATGGCCAACTCGAGCTTATTCTCGGGGCCCCCTGCACTGCCGCCATCGACAGGAACGTTCCTCATCTTCCTCTTCCGCTGCGGCTCCGGCATGCTCTCCCTCCACCCTCTCTGCTGTTCAAGATGTGCAGAAAACTGACGAAAAGACATTCCATGCTCAGACTCTAGCAGCTGCCAGCAAAGGGAGTCAACCGGCTCCTGGCTCCTCACACGCTCATCCCGTCCTCGCCATTCTTCAAAACCTCCGACGCTCCATCCACTCTGTCGCCTTCATCTCCTTCTTGTCGAGCTCGCGGAAGCCAGCGCCTCATGACACTCTCCCCCGCAGCCCGGATCGCGAACTCTTCGCCCGCATGACTCAGCGCCCG
>CAZEOY010000295.1:0-5225 GCA_964513835.1 uncultured Syntrophobacteraceae bacterium | reverse complement strand
TCTGGAGTACCTGACGTGGGTGGTCGATCTGCTGCGACCTCTGTTTTCTTCCATTTCCATCGAAATCTACCCCCTGGAGAGCGACGAGTACGAAGAGCTCATTGATCACGGCGTGGACGGCCTGGTGCTCTACCAGGAAACCTATGACGAAGCCCGATATCCTGAGTTCCATCCCAGGGGGCGGAAGAAGGATTTTCGATGGCGCCTGGGAACCCCCGAGCGGGGTGGGAGGGCAGGGTTCCGACGACTGGGCATCGGTGCGCTGCTCGGACTCGGTGATTGGCGGACTGAAGGCTTCTTTCTCGGCCTGCATGCGCGCTACCTTCTGAAGACGTTCTGGAAATCCCACGTCACGGTCTCCTTTCCACGACTGAAGCCTGCGGCCGGTGGGTTCGCACCGCCGCATCCCGTCGCCGACGCTCACCTCGTTCAACTGCTGGTGGCGTTGCGGCTCTTTCTGCCGGATGTGGGATTCACGCTTTCAACACGGGAGCCGGCTCATCTGCGGGACCACCTGATCCCCCTCGGCGTCACCTCCATGAGCGCCGGGTCCAGCACTGAGCCGGGCGGATACTCTCATGCCAAGGAGGCTGAAGCTCAATTCCAGGTAGCGGACGTGCGATCACCCGTGGAGATCGCAGAGCTGATTCGTCGAAAGGGCTATGAAGCCGTGTGGAAGGATTGGGATCCCGCATTTCTGCAACCGCAGGCCATTGGTGAAGAATCGGTGGGCGGGTGATCCCCCGGCTGACCGGGTACCGGGCTCCTGAAGTTGGCGAAGAATTCAATTCGTGAATGAAATGTTTGCAGCGATACAGCCTGGTTCAGAGAGGACGGTCTTTCGTGCGAGTCACAGTGAATGGAAAAGAGATGCAGTTTGAAGAGCCCGTGAGCATCGGCGGGCTTCTGGAGAGCCTTGGGGTCAATCCCAGAATGGTGGTGGTGGAACGGAATCTCATCATCATCGACCGGGATCGTTTCTCCGCGGAATTCCTCCAGGAGGGTGATTCCGTCGAGATCATCCGATTTGTGGGCGGTGGTTAGGGACTTTTGAGGACGGGAAGAAAGGTCGGGGCCTGTTCATGAATCGTTCGATTCGAAAGGGCATGTTCGAGGCGGTGGACATCTACCCGGTGACGTGCGAGAAGCTTTCCGCCGGGAGATCCAATCTGCAGGTGCTGGAGGGGCTCATCCAGGGGGGAGCCCGGATCGTCCAATTGAGGGAGAAGGAGGCAACCAGCCGTGCGTTCTATCGGCAGGCCGTGCTTTTCCGTGAAATCACCGCCGGGGCGGGGGTTCTTCTCATCATCAACGACCGTGTTGACATCGCCCTGGCCGTCGATGCCGATGGCGTTCACCTGGGGCAGGACGATCTTCCCCTTGACGCGGCCCGAAAGCTCGCGCCGGATCTGATTATCGGGGTATCCACCCATTCCCTCGAAGAGGCGGTTCGTGCCCAGGAAGAGGGGGCGGACTACGTGAACATCGGCCCCATCTTCCCGACCAGCACGAAGGAGGGTATCCAGCGTTTCTTAGGGCCTCAGGCCATCTCTGCCATCAGCCCCAACCTCTCCATCCCGTTCACGGTAATGGGTGGAATCCATTCCGGGAACATTCACGAAGTCCTCCGCCACGGGGCTCGGAGGGTCGCCATGGTCACCGAGATCACCCAGGCTCCCGATATTGCCGGTGCCGTCCAGCGATTGCGCAGGGAAATTCTCGGGTGAGTCGAAGCCCATTCAACTGAATGATTTGAAATACTTGCGGAACAGCTCTGCCAAAGCCTCAGGTCGACGGACGATGATTTCGTTTCGCAGAAGTTTCTGGAAGTAGTAGTCGTCCGTGCGGTGATGGGGCATCAGGTTCTGGCGGTTGATCAGGCGCAGCATGCATCGGAACTCCGGAGTGCGCTCTCCGAGAGGACCGCTGAAGCAGGAGAAGTTGAAGGTCGAGCAGCCCAGATCCTGGTAACCCCGTAGAATGCCGGAGAGGCCTTCGGCCATGCCGCGTATGTCGTCCTCCGTCCACTGAAGGAAGTGCTCCCGCTCAGTCCAGACGGCGTTCACCTCGTTGACCCCCACGGGGGAGAAAGCCGTGAGCCACCGACTGTTTCCGATGACCCCGATATTTCGCTGGCCTTCCATCCACTCCGTTTCCGTGAGATCCTGCCAGTAGCACGAACCGTTATGAGAGTGATAAGCGCGGCTTGCATCGAGCAACCCTTGGTGATGCGTGCCGGGGCGAGGCGAACCGAGCACCTGCAGGTGCGGGTGTACAACGCTCGCGCCTGCAGGCGGCAGGTAGTTGGCGTTGATGGTGAAATAGGCCATTTCCGGGTTGGCGGCATGGCATCGGACGATGAAATCGATGGATGCCGAAAGGGCATCGTAAAGGAGAGCCGGCGTGAAGTCATTGAGCTCGCGGTAGTGCTGGCTTCCCACCATGACGACGGCGTGATACGCGGCCAGGGGAAAGAGGTTAGGGAAGAGGACGGTCTCACCGCGCACCAGGCGGCCTTCCGGGATGAGATCCGCAGAATAGCGGGGTGTGGTCTCCTTCCACCGGCCCTCGCACAAGAAGCAGGTCTTGAGTGTTTCCTCGGCGCGTTGTGCCGCGTATGAACGGTCGGTGTCGGGAAAGAGAATGGAGACCTTGTCCTCAAGAGCTCCGTTGAAGATGCTCTGATGACCCGTGAGGGGATCCAGGCGCACCTGAATGTCATGGGTGTCCAACTGGCCGCCCTTGAGGGGGTTGTGAAACGGCGCTTGCTGATGCCACTGACTGAACGTGATCTGACTCATGAGCATGGACTCCTGTATGACAAAAAGGTGCTCTCGGACGGCCCCCTGTGGGGCTCACCTGTTTGATGAGTACCTCACGGGTCGTGCCCGGTGTGAGAACCGCTCCCTGTTACTTATAGTCTCTGTGGCAGGAGACCATTCGGCCCTGCAGATCCTGGATCTCATGGATTGCCGCCTCCTTGCGGCCGTCCCGAACTGAGCGAAAGAGATTCTCCATATGCCCGAGATACTCCTGGGCCGCTCGCTCCCATTCCGGTTCAGCCCGGTCTGCAAAGGAACGGGACAGTCTCTCGAATTCGGCCAGCAGCCGCTCGTCGGGGGTGTCTCCCTGGTTGACGGCCAGCTTGACAGCACGGAATGCCCGGGCGAGATCCTTCTTGACCTGCCTGAAACTTGACGGGACCGGACCTGGCTCGGCATGAAATCCCGGTAATGCACGGCCTTCCGGTACAGCCCATCGCCATTCCAACTTGCACGAAAGGGCGTGCTTCTTCTCTTTGAGGCTCAATCTGGCTTCAAAATCGTCGGGAACTTCCAATGATTCGGACCCGAAGGGAAGGTTCCCCTTCCGCAGCTGAGCCGCCACGTCCTCGAGATAGTCCGCCAGTTCATTTCTCCCATAGACCGTTACGGTTTTCTTGCCCATGTTTGGTAAAGCCTCCCTCTGAATGATTCATCACCTTTTTCCTGGCGCGTCTCGGCCTGGAAGCCCGTGAGTGCCGGGCAACTCCGCTGTCGGGGTCGAAAGCGATGGTGCAATACCCTGGGTGGAATGGAAAGCGGGCAGGCGGAGGCAGAATGCAAGGCTCAGCAGGGATGCGGCGAGGGTGCACCAGAAGACCCACTCGACCCCGTTCCCGACAGCCTTCTGCAAGGAGCTGAGCACGGCGGACGAGAGGTTTTCCTGAAAGTGGGGGTCGAAGAGGATTTCAGCATTCCGGCTGAGTCGCACTGCCAAATCATCTGGGAATCCCTGACCTGACGTGGCCTCGCTGAGCTCGCTCAGAGCTCGACTGAGGTGGAGGCTCACCACGCCACCGCAGATCCCGATCCCGATGGTCCCTCCCAGTGTCCGGGCAAACTGCTGCGAAGAGGTGGCGACGCCCAGGTTCGATTCATCGAGGCTGTTTTGAACCGTCAGCAGGGTCGCGATGGAGACGAATCCCATGCCCAACCCGGCCAGGGCCAAGGCCGCGGAGCACTCCACCAGAGTCGTTGACGTTGAAAAAGAGAGCATCCAGCAGGAGCCCCCTGAGAGCATGAGTGAGCCGAGAATTGACAACGGTCTTTCGCGCTGCCGATTCACAAGCCTGCCGCAAAGGAAGGCACCTGCAGACCAGGCCAGGCTCAACGACACCATCGTGACGCCGAGCTGCGGGGGTGTTTTGCCGAGCGCTCCCTGAATGTAGAGTGGAGTGTAGGCGGAAAGGGAGAAGATCGAGACGCTGCTGAAGAAGGCGGAACCATTAGCCATGCTGAACATGCGTATGCGAAAGAATTTGAGGTCCACGATGGGTTCCCTGGCACGCCTTTCCGCATATACGAAACCGGCACCCGTGACAACTGTCAGGAGGGTCAGAGCGGCGATTTCAAAAGAGAGCCAGGGGTAGCTCCGGCCGCCCAACATGCAGACCACGAGCAGAGCCATGACAGAGGTCGAAAGGGTGGCCGCCCCGAGATAGTCGATGGGTGCTTTCGGCCTCTTGACGCGGGTATCTCTGAGGAAGAGGAGTATCCCGAGCAGCGCCAGGGATCCCAGGGGAAGGTTGATATAGAAGATCCATCGCCAGGAGAGCCACGTGATGACGAAGCCGCCCAAGGCTGGTCCGAGAATGCTGGCAAGCCCCCAGACGAAACTGATGATCCCCATCATCCTTCCGCGCATGGCTGGCGACGAATGATCCGAGACGACGATGTACGCCAGAGCGAATGTCCCTCCGGCGCCAATCCCCTGAAAAGCTCGGAAAGCAATAAAGTGGACCATGTTGCCGACAACGCCGGCAAGCACTGAACTGATGATGAAAACAGAGATGGCGATGATATAAAGCACTCTGTTGCTGAAAAGGTCGCACAGTTTGCCGAATACGGGCAGAGAGACGGCGCGCGTCAGGAGATAGGCCGAGAAGGCCCAACTGTACAGGTGAAGTCCGCCGACGTCTGACACAATCGTGGGCATGGCAGCCCCCACCACGAGAGCGTCCAGGGCTCCCAAGAACAGGGCGAGCATCACTGCAGCGATGAGAAAGAAGCGGCTGGTCTTGCTGAGGTCACTCAAATCGTTCCCCATGGGATTCCGGTGGTCCATAGCCCTTGCAGATGACGAACCTGAGGGGCTGACATAGAGGATTTTCACGGTTTCACAGCTGGTCCTCAAAGGAAGGAACGAACGCCTTCCCCATTCCCGTCAAGTTTCTGATGACGGGA
>CAZEOY010000294.1:0-5228 GCA_964513835.1 uncultured Syntrophobacteraceae bacterium | reverse complement strand
GAGAGGTGGTCGAAGCACCTTCGGATTCCGGGTTTGGTCCAGGTGATCGAGTGGTGGTGGAGCCCACACTGCCGTGCGTCGTACGGGGGGTTGCGCCTTGCCGATTCTGCGCCGAGGGCAGGTACAATCTCTGCGAGAGCTTTACAGGAGGCTGCCTGGCTCCGGGTCCCGTCCTGGGTTGTAATGCGAGCGCAGGGGGGGGGATGGCAGAGTACATGTCAGCGCCGAAAGCAAACCTTTTCAGGGTTCCACCGCATGTACCCGACGAAAGGGCCGTCCTGGCAGATTCGCTGGCTTCGGCTCTGCAGCCGGTTCTGGATCATTTTCCGAAGGATGGTCAAACGGTGGTGGTGTACGGGCTCGGCATTATCGGGCAGCATATCCTGCGCTTATTGAGGGCCTTGGGTGCTCAATGCCGAGTGGTTGCCGTGGCGCGGCACCCCTTTCAGCGGGACTTGGCATTAGGCGGAGGGGCAGACACGGCTCTTATCAATCCCCGGAGAGCTGATCTGGGGGAGACCGTTGGAGCCGCTCTGCTGCCGACGACCCTGGGTGGAGGGAATCTCGAGGGCGGTGCGGACTTGTTCTTTGACTGTGTCGGAAGCGCTCATTCCTTCCAGGAGGGTTTGCTGGCCCTGAGGGGTCGGGGCACATATGTCCTGGTGGCCACCGCGTCAAGACTCCGATCGGTGGATGTATCCAGCATCTGGTTTCGCGAACTGAGGATCACGGGATCCATGGCTTATGCCTATGGGGATTACCGTGGAGAGCGTGTGAGAACCTATGCGCTCGCGGTGGATTTGCTGAGCCGTGACGGCTACCCCACTGAAGGGCTGCTGAGCCATGTTTTTCAGCTTTCGGAATATGGGGCGGCTTTTCAGGCTGCCATGGACAAAAAACGGAGCCGGAGCGTTAAGATCGCCCTGGACGTCAGGTGAGGAGACAAGAGTCGAACAGGCGGAGCGCAGGAAGCGCAAAATGAAATTGGTCATCACGGTGGATGTGGAGGAGGAGGGGCTCTTCACCGGTCGATACCCAAGGGTTCCCTCGGGGGTGAAGAACGTCCAGGAGCTCAGTCGGATCGAGTTCGTCAGCCGTGAATTTGGCCTTCCCCTGACGCTTCTGGTGACCTATCCCGCAGCTGTGGACCGGGAGTGTGGAAGAGTCCTGAGGTTCTGGCGCCGGGAGCTCGGGGCCGAGATCGGCGCTCATCTTCATCCCTGGAACACGCCTCCCTTTCCAAAACTTCCCTTTCCGGAGCCCGTGCGGTCGGACCTTCTGCCGGACTCCCTGCTCAGGGCCAAGTTGGAGAGCCTCAATGAAGCCATGGGGAAGCGATTGGAGGTCAAGCCTGCTTCGTTTCGGATGGGCCGCTTCGATCTGGGTGCGGGCATGCGCCGATTGCTGCCGGCCTGCGGGTTTCATACGGACAGCAGCGTCGTGCCCTATCGCTTGATGGCAAACGGCGCGGACCATTTCATGGCGGAAAATGACCCCTTCTGGTGGGACAGGAATGAAACGGGCGCGGGTTCGCTGTTGGAGGTTCCTCTGACTCAGCTGGCTCTTCTGCCGAGGCTGTCGGCGGAGCTCTACAGGGTTAGCCGCAGGATGACCGGCAAGAGGCGATGGAAGCTGTTTTCGGCGTTTCGTGCTCTGGGAGTCGTAGGGATTCAGCCGGCATGGTATCCACTTCCTTCCATGCAGTGGGCGGCAAGATTACATCACTCACGTGGGGGGAAAGTGCTGACCCTGTTCTTCCACTCCACCGAACTGCTTCCCGGCGCCTCACCGTACTTTCCCTCGGATGCAGCCGTCCGGCGCCTCACCGGAAAAATCCGGCAATTCCTGCGTTGGCTCACCAACCGTTATTCGATCGAAGGGGTAACCCTGTCTCAGCTCGACCGCTCGATTCGGACCACTCTGAAAGCAGTGACGAGTGACCAGTGACGAGTGACCAGTGACCAGTGACCAGTGACCAGTGACGAGGGACGAGGGACGAGGGACCAGAAATTTGAAACTGGAGACTACCCAGTCCGTGCCGCATTTCTCTCCAGTATCCGGGTCAGGAGCATTTCAAGGATCCCCATGGCGGTGATCTGGATTCCAGCCAGGACCAGAACGGAGCCAGTGGCAATGTAAGTCCAATGGTAGCTGATCTGGCGTGTGGTCAAGTAGTCGATAATGGGGCCGATGTTGAGGAAGATGCCCGCCACGATGGGAACGAGGCCGAACCGAAGCATGTTGAGGGTCGAACAGGTGGAGAGGAGCAGCCGGCCCACGAAGCAGTGTTTGCGGTTGTTTCCGACGAGGGCCGCCGCCACGCGCTCCGCAACAATTCCGACGGTCAGCGACGCCAGAGCGGCCAATACGAGAGTATTGATGGTGATCAACCGGTAAATAAATCGATCCGGAATCACCCCCTGTGTGAGATAGGCCCAAAATGGTCCAAGACCGTAAATGCCGGCCAGTGAAACGAGGAGGGTTGCGGCCCCGCCAAAGAACTTGAGCGGGCAATAGGAGAGGGTGATCTCCGCGATGGTGAGAAGGAAGCGCAGACCGTCTCGAAACACGCTCAATTTGGAGCGGCCGATTCTCTCATGATACGGGATCGGAACCTCCCGGATGGTGAGATCTTCCTGGGTCAGGGCCCTGCAGGTCATGGCCGGGGTGAAGTGCAGGCCCGTTGGGAGGGGATAGAGCTTCTCCAAAGCATCTCGTCTCAATACCCGCATGCCGCTGGCTGCGTCGGTGATCTTCGTCCCGGCGAGGTAGGACACGAGGTGGGCGAAGAAGATATTGCCGAATCGCCGTAGCGCCGGCATGCGGCTCTCCCTGTGCATGCGCGAACCGACAACGACGTCGGCGAGCTCGTCCTCGGACACCTTGCAGAGGTTCACAAAAAGCTGGGGGTCGCAGGTGCCATCGGCGTCGAGGAAAGCCAGGAGCTCCCCGGAGCCTGCGGCAAAGCCGCTTTTGATGGCGGCGCCGTAACCCAAATTCCTGGGGTGGACGACCACCTTGACATCCTCGAAGGCGTGCGCAATCTCTGCCGTCCGGTCCGTGCTGCCGTCGCTCACCACGATGATTTCGACTCTCTCTATGGATGTTTCTTCCTGGATCCTCCCCTTGGCGTCGAGGCACCTCCTGATGGTCTCCCCAATGGCCTCTTCCTCGTTGAGAGCGGGAATGACAATGGTAAGGCTTTCAGGATGGGCTGGCGGGCTGATGGGTACAACGCGGTCCTGATAAAAGGATCGGAGCGGCCTCATAGTCGATGATCCTGTTCTCATAATGGATCAACTGATGTCCATCTCGGCATTGGCATGATCATATAGCGGCTGTGGGGCTGTTTGGCAAGGAAACCTTAGCCGGTTTGCTTTCCATCTCCTCTTATGAACCCCCAGTTCCAGGAGGCAAGCGCGATGCTCAGAAAAAGGGCGAATTGAAGGGTTTTCGAAGGGTCTTTGGTCTTCAGCCAAAAAAAGCCAAGAACGGCAGCCCAGGGAACAAAAAGGATCGGCCAGGCTTCAGGATACAAGGCAATTCCTGCTGCAAGGATCAAGAATCCAAACAGAAGGGCGAACGGCTGATAATCCAGCCGGCGCAGGAAACCGTATTTTTGAACCAACCGCCTCTCACCGGCGCCGTAGCGCTTCATCATGGAAGCAAGAGCCCGGAGGCTTTGAGGTCGATAGTGTCCCACAACTGCGGCTGGATTGTAAACGAGTTGGTATCCGAACCGTTTCAGTTTGAGATCCAGCTCAAAGTCTTCGCCGGGAAACTGGTCCTCGCTGAACCCGCCCACTTTCTCGAAAACACTCTTGCGGTAGGCCGAATTACAGCTGGGATTGTGCGTCGTCTCCCTGATCTCTCCCGAAGCGGTGTTGGGTTTGATGTAGTCCGTCATGAACCCGATGGTCCTGAAAAACTCCTGCACGCGTCTTCCCCTGGGGCTCTCATCGGCAGGACTCGCCTGGTCCCCTCCCGCCCCCGCCACGTTGGGATCATCAAAAAATCGGCACAGCTCCGCGAGCCAGTCGGGATGGGCCACACAATCGGCATCCGTGAACGCCACAATCTCCCCGTGTGCAGCCCTCACCCCGATGTTTCTGGCCCGCGAGGGACCGCCCCATTTCAGCGTGATGACCCTCACCCCGGGAAAAGCCCGGGCAGTGCGGAGCGTATCGTCTTTGGACCCGTCATCCACAAGGATGACTTCGAAGCTTGGATGCACCTGTGCCTTGAGGGCTGCCAGGCACCTGCCGATCGTCGTGTCGGCATTTCGTGCGGCAATGACGACGGATACTCTGGGGTGCAGACTCATGAGCTCTTCCCCGGACTGCATCGGAAGGTCAGTCAATTCCTTGTGACATGTGCTGGCAGATCGTCTGTTTTGATTGTTGAGTGGCGTATATGAAATAATGTAGAAGAGTGTCAAGGGGAAAGCAAAGGCCCATGCGCTCGGATGGATGTCAGGTGCATCTCGTCTGGCTGATGCCTCATGCTGGAGGTGCGGGGGCTCGGTCGAAGCGGCTTCCGTCGAAAGGCTGTTTGCACTCGATTGCGGCTTTTATGCTGTTTCTTTTTTGAGTTTTTCGGGCGTCGAAGAGATGCAGGATCGAGCGGCTCTCTCCTGCCAACAGGGAATGAAAGGAAGTTTTTTGTGGTTTTTCCAGAATCATGGGTGGTGTGCAACGGGCGCAAGCTCGCTGAATTGCTTTGCCTTCATGCAATACGAATCGTGCGGTTCTTATCCAATTTGTTGCGTCTCGTCTCAGCCTTATTGAGGAGAACACTGCTCAACCCCAGGTATAGGAAGGAATTTCGACCTGCCCTCCAAGCTGTTTCAGGCCTGTGCAGCTTGTTCGAAGACGAATGGGAATGCCTGAATCAAGAGCCTTGGTTCGAAGTCGTTGCACCCTGGCCCAGGGGTCACGTGCTCGTCACCTGTCTCCTGGCTGGTGAGCACAGAATGCGGGTGCGTTTCTATCTGGGCAGGAGCAGTTCGTCCAATGAATTCGAGGTGAGGGATCCTTCCTCCAACGCCTATCTGAGGACTGCATACTTTTCGACCGTTCTCTGCATCGGTCAAGACATCCAGCGGCTGAGGTTCAGTCCTTGTGATGCATTGATGAAGTTTCACATCTCTCAATTCAGCATGACGAGGATCGGCAGGCTTGAATATGGCTGGCGTCTCCTCCAGGCTGGTGCTCTGCCGGTTTTGGATC
>CAZEOY010000293.1:0-5242 GCA_964513835.1 uncultured Syntrophobacteraceae bacterium | reverse complement strand
TCCCTCTGGTACGATCCGTACCGTTTTATGTGCTGCTGTTGCATCGTGCCCTGGCGGGGATGTCGGTCCCCCCGGGGCGTCCCTTTTTGGGCGAGCTGCACGAGGACCGTCCTCGTGCACGGCCGGCAGCACAGCACGAGCAATCCCCGCTCGATGCTGCACCGCCAGTCCGCACACCCGCATGTGCATCGGCTCACGCCTCATCACCCCCTCCCTCAAACCATCCATCCTGCTGCCGGCCTGCCCATCCCGCGACAGGCAGGCCCGACGCTGGCCCATGCGGCCCTCTGCCGCATGCAACGGGGGCGGCGTCAGCGGGCTGCAGGTTGACAGCATCATTATTGTGGATACAATAAGTGTGATGAAAATCGACTTCGATCCCGACAAGAATGCGCTCAACATCGCGTTGCGCGGGATCTCCTTCGAAGACGCCGCACGTTTCGAGTGGAGCTCCGCGCTCGTTGTGCCCGATGAGCGCAGGGACTATGGAGAGCCACGCTACCGGGCTTTCGGGATCATCGACAACCGGCTTCACGCCCTGGTCTTCACTCCACGGGAGGGGGGAATCCGGGTGATCAGCCTTCGCAAGGCCAACCGCCGAGAGGTTCACCGATATGAAACGCAGACCCGATCCTGATCTCATCGACCAAGAGAACCCCGAATGGACCGACGAGGACTTCCAGCGCGCCAGGCCGGCGTCCGAGGTCCTGCCCGGCATCGTGGGAAAGGAGACCGCTTCCCGGATGTTGAGGCGCGGTCGGCCGAAGGCATCCGAGACGAAGACGCCCGTCAACATCCGGCTCGATGCCGACGTGGTGGAGGCTTTCAAGGCAACGGGACGTGGCTGGCAAACGCGCATCAACAGCGTCCTCCGCGAATGGCTCAAAGAGAAGCGGGCAAGCGCTTCAAGCCGTGGTTGAACCGAGAGCCGCACGGCGATGGGGGCGGCGTCAACGGCCTGCATGTTTGTGGAGATCCTCTCCCAGGTGTAATCTCCCCATATGGAGGACCTCGAAGATTCCATAAACCGAAATTCCGAAGAGAGCGGCAAGCTGGCAAAGGCGATCATTAGACTGAACTGGGTCATAGCCTTGGCCACGCTTTGTCTAGCTCTCTTTGGCGGCGTCGATCTTTATCTGAAGCTCAAAGCGCTCTAGGGCATGCACAATCTGCCTCAAGCTGCGGGCGATCTGCGCAAGCAACGGCCGCTCCGGAGTGTAGTTGAGCATGCCGTATTCCTTGTACGCCTCAGCTATGTCCTCATCGACCAGCGAGAGATCGAAGAGTCGCCCCTTGGCAAGCCTTTCTTCAGTTTCACTGTCATCCAACATGCCGCTCCTTTCCTCACCCCTTCGCCGCCATATTGCCGCACCGCAGCCACAGCCGCCGCCATATTCCTGCAATGCACCCGCAACCCATCTGCAACACGCTAATCCTGCCGATTTTCGGGGCCGGCCACGGCTATCATCCGGGCGATTCCCGGGTTGTCGCGGCAGAACGGTCCGGCGATCCGGCAGCAAGCCCGCAGAAAGTCCGCGAGCGAGAGCCCGCTCTCATACACGATCGCCTTAAGCCACTGGTCGAAGGCCTCGTCCACCCGGAAGGTCCGGTTGATGCCCTTCAGCGTGCTCCACTTCGCCTGGGGCGTCTCGCAGGCGGCATCGAGTATGCCGGGATATTCATGCATCGCCGGCGGGGCATCGAGGTGCGTGATTTCTATGTTCATGCAGTGCTCCTGTGGGTTGATGTGGGTTGATGTGGGTTAAGTCTGAGTGCTGCCGTCGGTGTCGGACCAGCCTGGCCCGCTGCCGGCGATGATCTCCCATTCATGGAGCTCCGCGGCCCACTCCTGGACCGATACTCCCGCTGTTTTCGCGGCTTCGAGAGCGAATGCCCTGTCCGCCTCGAAGCAGGTGTAGAGAACAGTATTGCCCCGGCGCTCGACCGCGTTGAGGTGACGATAGACGAGGTGGTGGAACACCATGAGATGGAGATCCGTGCCGGTCACGAGGTAGCGGTGGATCCCTTTTGGTCCAGTGAGCGAGCCAATCCCGCGCAGACGGCGGTGATGTAGGTCCATCATGGAGGTGTGCTCCTATTTTGATGGCTGTGGCGGCAGGCGTCGATGGCCACACAGCCGCTTTTGCCCTCCAGCCACACGACGGCGGTATGCCCGCTCAGGACCTCAGCGGGAGTGCGTGTGCGGAAGGTCTGTGGCTCGGCCTCGGGGTAGGAACGGTATTCGACCAGATCGCCAACCGCGACGTTGGCGTTCCACCGGGCGACCTCCTTGGCTGGATTTCTGCGATGGGCCATGAAAGTGCTCCTATTCGTTGACGGCTGTGGGATGGGCGGGCGGGGAATCATTTGTGGACGCCACCACGTGTTTTTTGGACCGATTCGAGGTGGGCTTGCGAACGAGCAATTCGATGAGGGTTATCGTTCCCGCTGGGGCAAGCAGCGACTTGCAGTAGTTCAGGTACTGACGGGAAGTGACGCCAAGTGCGTTTGCCGTGGCCACCCTGCTGCCAAATTTGGCTTCCAGGAGTTCAAGTTTGGCGGGATCTATGGGCTGCATCTTTTTATGCCGTATGTAGTTTTTCTTCACTGTTTTCCTCCTTTCCGGGACAAATATAGCGAAATGATTTCTTCATTTCAATACTTTTTTGGAGAAATGAAGCAAGTAGATTAGAAGGAAATAGTTTCCTATATAAAGAAAGATGAAAGAGAAAATGGGTACAGAAATAGAGCACATTGCTGCAGAGATCTTGGAAGGCTATAGAAAACGTGCGAGGCCAAGAATCTCCCAGGAGAAGATCGGCGAATTTCTGTGGCCCAGGAAGATCGACCCGAAGAGTGGCAGAGAAAGAGGCGATCCGAAGACCCAGTGGTCGATTCTACTAAGGCCATCTGCGAATGATGCACGACGAAGACTGAAGCTGGGCGAATTCCTCGAAGCCTGCGAGTTCCTCGACCTAGACCCAGTGTATGTATTTGTGGAGGCGATGAAGAAACTCAAGGAAAGAAGTGAGCATGTTCCCGCCAGGGAGGTGCGGAGTGCAGAGCGCGATGAGGCCGGAATGCCAAAAAAGGAAAAGACTGGGCGGACCGGCCACCAATCTGCTACCGCCACAGGCCAATGAGGCCACAACTCAAGATCGTCAGTGGGGGAGGGGGAGGTTGTGGCCAAAAGAGACATACCTCCACCCAATTTGGAGTTGCAGATCCAGATAATAGTGACGATTGATATGGCTTAGCCTCGGAGGGGCCGCGGGGCTGCCATCTTTTCTGTATCCCTCGCAAGATCCTACCTCGCAAAAAATCAGACCAGGAGCGCCTCTTGTAGAAATCATTTCTATAAATATAGCTTGACTTGGAGAAATGGTTTCTCTAGCATGAAGCCATCAACCTTTGCACAGAGAGGCTTGATGGTTGCCTACCTCACACAAATCTCGTAGTGTGTCTATGACTGCAATGAAGTTGATCCAACCCGAAGAGGCAGGAGGAGCCGGCCATGCCGGAAAGCATCATCTTCGATACGCACGCCTACGTGAAGAGACTAAAGGCGGTGGGCTTCACGGAGGAGCAGGCCGAGGTCGTCGCAGCGACCCAGGCCGAGCTCATAACCGAGAGGCTTGCGACCAAGCAGGATATCGCCTTGTTGCAACGAGACCTGAAGGAGCTCGAAGTCAGGTTGCAACGGGACATGAAAGAGCTCGAGCTACGCCTCAAAAACGACCTGACGCTGCGGCTCGGGGGGATGATCGCCGCAGCCGTCGCCATTGTTGCGGCCCTCGTCAAGCTCCTGTAGGAGGCTCTTTCCCCGTAATGCCCTCTGGACGGAGGGCGGCATGACCATCATGAAGCCGCAGCAGGTGGCGGAGCTACTGCAGAAGTCGGTCCGTTGGGTTTATCTTCACGCCGCGCAGCTCGGCGCATCCCGCGTAGGGGGTTCCTGGATATTCACGCAGGAGGCATTGGCGGATGCCTTACAAAGATCGCGGAAAATGGCGCGCCGTAGTGAAGCTCGGCGGGGTTCGGACGACCGAGAGTTTCCCCCCAACAAAACAGGGCTACCGGGACGCCGTGGCCTGGGAGGCCGCGGAAAAGGAGCGGAGGCACAAGACCTCGGCGAACACAGACACGGACTTTAGGAGCCTCTACAACAAATACCTCGATTACTGCCAGATCCGCCACACTCCGGACACCTACACCGAAAAGAAAACCCTCGGGCAGCGATTCCTGCGGTTCCTGAACGGCGTCGACCAGGACGACCGCGACAAATCCCTCCAAAGCGTCGACCTTGCCGCAATCACCTCCGAGCATGTCCAGACGTTCATGATGCTCCGGGCAGAGCTCAAATCGAAAAACAACGCCAACGTGGCCCGAAAAAACCTGCACTCCTTTTGGGAGTGGGCGGGGAAGGTCCACGGGATCGCCTTCAATCCGGTGGGTGTGCTCGACCGGTTTCCCCACAAACGAGCGGCCCAGTACGTCCCGCCTGAATCAGACATCATGCAGCTCCTGATGGTGTGCACCCGGAAGGAGCGGGCGTTTCTCAACTGCTACCTGCAGACGGCAGCCCGGCGCTCGTCGGTATTCCGGTGGAAGTGGGGCGAGGACGTGGATTTCACGCTCCAACAGGTCCGGATCGGGTGTGCGAAGACCAAAGAAGGGAACATGGAGTACATCTGGCTCCCCATGACCAAGGAGCTGCTGGACGATCTGCAGTGGTGGTACCGACACAGGCAGCACCGGGAGTCCCCCTATGTGTGGACGGTATCAGAGGGACCCTACGAGGGGCAGGCGTTCACACAGCGGCACAAATTCCTGCGGGGGATCTGCAGGAGGGCAGGGGTGCGGGAGATCCACTTCCATGACCTGCGCCGGCATGCGGCCACCAAACTGGCGCAGCGGGGCGTAGCGATGAAGTCGATCCAGCGGATCCTGGGACACAAGAACCTGGCGACGACGGAGAGGTACCTCGGCAGGTCGAACGAGGACCTCCGGGCGACGATGGAGCTGCTGGCCAACGCATGCGGACCAGGTGAAGGGAAATGAGCGGTTCGACGTGGGTTTTGAGGGTGAGAAAAGCGGTATTCAGCCTCGATTCGCGTGGTACCGGGCGTGGTACTTTGGCATACAAAATGTGCAAGAGAACCACAGAAAGTACCACGGCTTGCAGTGGCTGGCTGCGGAACCGCGCGGCACAAGGGGTTGGCGGGATCGGGTAAACAGCCTT
>CAZEOY010000292.1:0-5245 GCA_964513835.1 uncultured Syntrophobacteraceae bacterium | reverse complement strand
GCCACAGACATCCCATGAGTATTCCGACTGTGCGCCAGGCATCTGGATAGTTTTCCCGAGCATGCTTAATTTGCGACCCGTAAACCGATGATCCCAGAAGGAGGAACCCGATGGAACTGCCAGTATACGTTACAGTGGATGAAGTGAAACGAGTGTGCGAAGCATTGAAAATCAGGGACTGGTCAGCTCTCACCGAGCCCGATGTGCAGCCCGAGGAGGCTCGAATCATTCTCGACGAAGTCAATGTGGAGGGGATGGACATCGGCCTGGACGATTTTCGGCTGGGCCTCGAGGTTGAACTGGAGCACGGGACGAGATTCAAGGATGCCAATGTCACCAACAACCACCCCATCCTCACCGGGAAGATCGTCCTGGCCCACCTGAAGGAGACACTGGACTATTATGACCGCCTGGAAGTGGCCGAACTGGAGGGGGATCTCCTCAAGGCCATGAAGGCGGGAAACACCGAAAAAGCCATGAAATACTACAGGAGACTCGTCAAAGCCAAATTGAAGCTGAGCGAAACGGAAGTGAAGACGCTGCCCGCCTGATGGGAGGATTGAAACCGTCTCCGGCGGTCATGCCGTTGAACGATGCTTACGACCCTGCATCAAGCCAAAGGGTCCACGGGCAAAGCTTCGCTTGCCCGTAGGACCCAAATCCGCGATCGGTACGGGCAAGCTTCACCTGGCTCGTGACCTCCGTTGATCCAATGACAGGGGATCGAAACGCCACCTCAAGGTTTGCCGTCGGCAAGCGTTCCGCCTTTTCTGGCCTCCCGGCGAAAAACGCTCGAATCGGCCATGGCCGCCAACCGGCCACCGCTTCTGTCCGTCGTGGAGATGGTTACCTTGAGCGAAGACCCCACACGGAGGGGGTACTCACGAGGAGGGGGACTGTCCAACCGTATCTTGACGGGGACGCGCTGAACAACCTTGATCCAGTTGCCCGTCGCGTTTTCGGGCGGAAGCAGTGAAAAGGCAGCCCCAGTTCCGGCACGGATCCCAACCACAACACCCCGAAAAACGTGGTCGGGGTAAATGTCCGCCCGCATTTCGACCTTCTGCCCCATGCGGACATCCTCCAGCTGAGTCTCCTTCAGGTTGGCCTCCACATAGACGTCATCCAGCGGAACGATGGCAAATAAAGCCTGCCCCGGCTGAACCCTGTCGCCTATCTGGATGCGGGACTGGGCTATGTAGCCGGTGATGGGGGCCTTCAGCATGCAGTAGGAGAGGTTGAGCTCTGCCAGTCGGAGCTCCGCCTGAATTTCGCCCCGCCGGGCCGTCAGGGCAGCAAGCTTGTTCCTTTCGATATTCACGCGGAGCTGATCCGCACGCGCCGTATCCAACTGAGCCTTCGCCCGGTCAACATCCTGCAAAGCTGCATCGAGAGCCGCACGCGCCGCCGCAACTTGAGCGTTCGCGGCATCCAGCTGAGCCCTGGATTTCTTGAAGGCCGTGCTGCTCCGGTCACGCTGCTGCTCGGAGCCGGCTCCGGATTCCAGCAGTGCGCTGTAACGCTCCATGTCGCGCTGCGCATGAGTCGAATCCGCCAGGGCCGCCGCCCGAACCTGCTCCTGTTGCTCCAGGCGGTGTCGAGCCTCCTTTTCCCGGTCCACCGCGGCTTTCACCATGGCATCGGAAGCCTGCACCTGAGCCAACGTCTGGCTTTCCGTGAGCTCCACCGTGAATTCTGCGACCGCAATGTCCGCCTCGGTTCGCGCCAGTGCGGCCCGGTTCTTTTCCACGACTGCGCGGTGATCCCGGTCGTCCAGTTCCAGAAGAAGGCTCCCCGCTTTCACTGCGTCGTCATTATGCACATGAATGGTCTGGATATTTCCCGCGATTCGGCTGCTGATGGTGGCGCTGTCGGCCATCACATAGGCATTGTCCGTTGAGATTCTTCCCCTCAGAAAAAGGCCATAGTAGGCGCCAAAGAGGGCCGCTCCCACCAGGACCACCATCGCCACGACCCTGAGGTTGGGGCGTCTCCTGCCTTGCTGGCTGCCGGCCGAAGTTGTTTCTGCCGAATTCGTCTCAACCATGGTCTCGATCATTCCTCTTCACTGCGTCCGGGTCCAAGCCATCCCTCAGCCTCCCCGAGGGCACTCCCTGTGTCAGACCGACAGTCACAGTATAGTGCGAGGCGGCCCGAATGGGAACACCACTTGTTCAGGTTGCCGGGAACAAAGCAACACGGGCTCAGAACGGCTTGAGGCCAGCTTCGCTGAATACTGCAGCGAGGCTTCGAAGCCCCCCTCTCCCATTTGGGACGGAGGGCCGGGGTGACGGGGCTTGCAGGCCCGATCTTTCATCACCCTGAGCTTCTCTCCCGAAAGAGGGGGCAACTCCAGGTCGGCGCGCCGAAGAGAAACCCCGTTGTGCGCTTAGCGCTTGCCCTTCGAAGAGCAAGTTCCTATAGTCATCGCGCACAAGGTCCACACCCTTCCTGCGGTCCATCCGTTGCCTGTGACATCCCCGTTGTCTCCGGAAACATGGGAGGGTATCCGATACTGAATTTTCGGCAGGCAGGCAGGCTTGCTTGCGAAGGCATTGGTACAAGAGGGGCAGAAATGGCGAAACCGTTCCAAAAGCTTGTCCGGCCTGGCGTTGCATTCCTCAAAGCTATCGGCCGGACATACCGTTATGAAGTGCTGGGAGCCGAAATCGACGACTCCGTCTACAAAAAGGGAGAAGTCCCCATTTACTGCACCTGGCATCAGCGATGGTTCGCAGGCATCACCTTCATGCCCCAAAGACATCCCATATCGATCATGGTGAGTCAGAGCCAGGACGGCGATTTCATCTCCGAGATGATCATGGAGCTCGGCTGGCACGTGGCGAGGGGCTCCTCTTCCAAAGGCGGCACGAAGGCCTTGAGAGAGCTCGTGGGCTGCCTGAAAAGGGGCATTTCCGTCGGCCACATCGTGGACGGCCCCCGAGGCCCCTTCGGGCAGATCAAGCCGGGGCTCCTGACCCTCGCCCAGATCAGCGGCATGCCCATCGTTCCCATGGCGATATCCCCTCAAAGCAAGTGGACCTTCAACAGCTGGGATCGATTCATGATTCCCAAGCCCTTTTCCAGGGTGGTCGTCCGGTTCGATGATGAAGTCTATGTGCCGAGGAAGCTGGAGCAGGAAGCGTTCGAACAGCTCCGCCTGAGGATCGAAGACCGGTTCCGTTTCCTCTATGAGACGACCGATGCCTTGTGGAAATCGAGAAGTCGCTTCAAAGCTGCCCCAGCGCAGACGGGGGGCCGCGGCGCCCCCGGCGGAAGAGGAGCACGGTGAGGCTGAGCACATAAGGGAAGGCCAGAAACACCTGAGGCGGCCACTGGGGCCAACGGACGGCGAGCCACTGGGAGAGGGCCTCGGCAAAGCCGAAGAGCAGCACGGCGGCAAGGGCTCCACCCGGCATCCACCGACCCAGGATGAGGGCGGCCACAGCGAGGTAACCCCGCCCCTGGGTCATGCGCTCCACGAAATGGGCCAACTCCCCGATGGAAAGATAGGCTCCCCCGGCACCAGCAAACACGCCTCCTGCCGTGACCGCCCCGAACCGGATCCAGGAAACCTTCAGCCCTGCGGAGGACGCAGCCAGGGGGTTTTCGCCGCAAGCCCGGATGGAGAGCCCCCAAGGCGTGTTCAGCAGGAGATACCAAACCATCAGAGCGGCGAGAAAGGCAACGGGAACCAAAACGGATATGGAACCCATGCCGCCTGCGGAGGAGAACGGCAGGCCATCCGACCACGGCATCAACTCCCCCAGCATCGGGAGCTTGGAAACCGTCGGAGAGGTCCCGTACACACGGAACACGTGATTGAGCAGCGTCCCCGTCAGCCCGGCGGCCAGCAGGTTGAGCCCGATGGAGCTCACGATCTGGTTGGCCCGAAAGGCGAGACAGACCACACCATGGACGGCGGCAATGGCCATGCCGCCGGCGGCACCGCCCAGCAGTCCCATCCAGGGGGATCCCGTCGCATGGGTGACCCAGACCGCCGTGAAGGCTCCTGCCAGCATCATGGCTTCCAGAGCGAAGTTGATCACTCCGCTGGACTCGGAGAGGAGCCCTCCGAGACAGGCCAGCAGGAGCGGAGTCGACTGGGAGGCTCCCAGGATGAATAACGTCGTGATTCCACTCATTTCACCTGAACGATCTCCGAAATCGGCACGCCACGGTCAGCAGCAAAACCGCCTGCACGATCCAGATGGCACCGGGGGAAATCCCCAGAGCCAGCTGCAGCCACTTGTCCGCCGCACGCAGGCTCGCCAGGATCAGCCCGCTCAGCCAAAGCAGGCCCGGGGAGCCGTTGACGAGAAAGGCCGCCGTGATCCCGTCGAACCCATAGCCGGGCGAGAAGGCCCGGTAGAAACGATGATGGACGGCCACCACCTCAAGGGCTCCGGCCAGGCCGGCCAAGGCACCGCTCAGCAGAAACATGCGGCGCTGCAGACTGCCCACCGAAATGCCGGCGAGCTGCGCCGCAGTCTCACTGCCGCCCGTCGCCGTCACCTCGTAGCCCCCCACCGACCGGGAGAGCCAGACCTGGGCCGCCCAGCACAGCACCAACGCCACGATGGGCGCCGCCGTGAGTCCGCCCGGCTCTCCAAAACCCATGGAGGGCCAAATGGCTTGCTGCGCAATGGGCGAGGTCCGTCCGAGGGCGGTTCCGTCCCCCAGTGGTCCCAAAACGAGGTATTCGGCCAGAAAGACCGCCACATAGTTCAGCAGCAGCGTGGTAAGGACTTCGTGAACCCCTTTGCGCTGCCGGAGCCAGACCGCCGGAAAAGCCCAGAATCCCCCCAGCAGGGCGCCAGCCAGGAGGGGCAGGAGGAGCCCCATTCCCAACGGAAGGCCGGCGCAATGCTCCCCTGCCACGGCTGCGGCCAGCGCCCCCAGAACCAACTGCCCTTCACACCCGATGTTGAGGAGTCGAATCCGATAGGCCAGGGCGACCGCGAGCCCAGTGAGCAGCAAGGGCGACATCTTGGCGAGGGTCGCCACAGCCGCCCCTTGGGTCCCCCAGGCCCCGGTCCAGATGGCCGCGTGCAAATCCCATGGCCCCGCACCATGAATCAAGCCGATCAGAGCAACGAGCAGCACACCGACGGCAGGGACCGGAAGCCATGACAGGACGATCCGGGTCACGACTCGATCCCCGTCATCCAGGGCATAAGCATTTGCTCGCCGGCGCCTCCCACGGCGGCGACTCCCATGAGACGCCCCCGGTAGAGAATCCCGA
>CAZEOY010000291.1:0-5249 GCA_964513835.1 uncultured Syntrophobacteraceae bacterium | reverse complement strand
GCCATGCACCTGGCCATGCTGGATATCGGGATCGAGCCGGGAGATGAAGTGCTGGCCTCTACTTTGACATTCATCGGGAGCGTCACTCCCACCACCTTCCTGGGGGGAATCCCTGTCTTCGTCGACTGCGACAGAGCTTCCTGGAACATGGATCCCCACCTCCTGGCGAAAGAGCTGGCGGCATGCGAAAGGAGAGGACGCATGCCCAGGGCCGTCGTGCCGACGGATCTTTACGGCCAGTGCGCCGACCTGGAGAAGATCCTGGAGGCCTGTGCACCGTACGGGGTGCCCGTGGTCGTGGATGCCGCCGAAGCCCTCGGAGCGAAGTACCAGGCCATGAACGGCCTCAAACAGGAAACGGAGCCGGCCGGGTCGAATCACGCGAATGCCGTTCACAAGGCTCACGGCCCAGGTGCAGTCCTGAGCAGCTGTAAGAACGGCTGGCGACATGCGGGGGCGGGAGCGAAGGCGGCGATCTACTCCTTCAACGGCAACAAGATCATCACCACATCCGGCGGCGGCATGCTCGCCTCCGACGACGCGGACATCATCGAGCGCGCCCGGTTTCTTTCCCAGCAGGCGCGCAACCCGGCCCCCCACTACGAGCACACCACCATCGGCTACAATTACCGCATGAGCAATGTCCTGGCGGCCATCGGCCGTGGCCAGCTCCGGGTTCTGGAGGACCGTGTCCGACGCAAGCGGGAGATTTTCAACTATTACCGACAGGCCCTGGGAGATCTCCCGGGGATTGAATTCATGCCGGAGGCGGCCTACTCACGGTCCAACCGCTGGCTGACGGTGATACTCATCACGCCGGAGGAATTCGGAGCCGACCGGGAAGCCGTGAGGCTCGCCCTGGAAGCCGAAAACATCGAATCGCGGCCGGTCTGGAAGCCCATGCACCTCCAGCCCGTGTTCGACGTTGCCTGCGGGGAGGAGTCTCGAACGGATGAGGAGGATGTCAAGAACCGGGTCAGAGGATCTTTTGCAAAACGCGTGAGGGCCAGGGCTGTGGGGGGCGAGGTCAGCGAGGACCTGTTTGCCCGAGGGCTCTGCCTGCCCTCCGGAACGCAGATGAGGGAGGAAGACCTGGCCAGGGTGGTCGAAGTCGTTAGAAAGATTCGGAGAGAGAAGCACCGAAAGTAGCTTCGTCAGCCGTGCATTCGGGCCGGGTGTCGCCGAACGCTGAAAGATCAATGAAGAAAAGAAATCCACCTGCGGTCTCCGTGGGTGGATTTCCTGCTTTTGGTCGGTGCTTGATCGGGCGGCATGGGTCTTGAAAAGATGAGCTGTTTTCAATTCTGACGGGAGTGTTTGCGGGAATCCCGGGTTGGGGGCCGTGAACAGCACAGGACTATCGGAATCGGCTCGTTCGTGAAGGAGAGCTCCAGGACCATGCGAGTGACGTCCATACCCGAGTGGCAAATACCGAGAGCAGAGGCTAAATCGAGAAGGGAGCCGTGGGACAGGGCCCGCCTAGCGGAGGGTCTGCGGCGATGTTTGATCGGGCTTCCGCTGGTGGTCCTTCCCCTCCTGCTGGGCGGGGTTCGGCCCTGGGTCTGGAGTGGTGTGGCGGGGATCTTCACCGTGGGAACGGCGCTGTGGCTGTGGCTGATCCCAGCACAGTCCGGAGCCACCGTCAGGGTGTCAAAATCGTGCCTTCTCCTGGCACCCTTCCTCCTCTATCCCCTCCTGCAGGTCCTTCCCATCCCCGTTTCGTGGCTCTCCATCCTGAGCCCCGAACGGGCGCTCTGGGTCGAGCGGGCGGCGACGGCTCTAGGCGTGTCCGTCCGCAACTCCACCATCAGCTACGAGCCCCTGGAGACGTTCCTGTTCACCTCCCGCTGGATTTTTCTCGCGCTCTACGCCTGGATGCTTCATTCGGCACTGGCACAGGAAAAGGACCACCGGTGGTTTTTCACGTTGCTCTTCGTCATTACGGGCATTGAGGCTGCCTACGGAATCCTGCAGGCGCTCATCCCATCTCTGGGGGTCTCCGGCCAGCAGGCAGGAGGCGGCAGCGGGTCCGGCACCTTCGTCAACCGGAATCATTTTGCGGCGTTCCTGGGAATGCTCTGGCCCGTGCTGCTGGCGCGCCTGCTCAGCCTGCATGAACGGTCTCCATCGAGAGCCGGGGGAGGAGCGACGGCCTCTCCTCTCGACGAAACCTCTCGTCAGAAGCAGATTTTCCTCTCCCTCGTGACCGGCCTGGTTCTGCTCGCGCTCTTTTACTCCCAGTCCCGGGCCGGCATTCTGAGCTCGCTCGTGGCACTCAGCGTGTTCGTCATCCTCTGTGGAGGGGAGCGGAGACGGATGCTGCCTTTCGTGATCGGCTGCTGGCTGGTCATGCTGGTGTACGGAAGCGCCATCGGGTTTGAAGAGATCATCGAACGCTTCAATGCTCTTGAAGCGTCGGCGCCGGGGCGCTTCAACATCTGGGTGGACACCTGGCGAATGATCCAGGACCATCTTTGGACGGGTGTGGGTTTTGGAGCTTACGGCCGGACCATCATGGTCTACCAGACCCACCTCCCCGACACATTGGATATCGTCCACGCACACTGCGACTACCTGGAATGGGCGGCGGAGCTGGGCCTGCCCGTCGCCAGCGCGCTGATTGCGGCAACATGGGCCACCTGGTGGCGCTCGGCCAGGAGGGTCAATCACCTGACCGTCCCCATCGGCAGACTTCAGTCCGTGAGCCCCGTCTACAGGGAAAGGCGCCTGATCCGCATCGGAGCTCTCTCCGGGGCTGCCGCCTTCCTCTGTCACGAGTGGGTGGATTTCGGAGGGCAGATTCCCGCAAACCAGATTGTCTTCGTCGTGCTGCTCGTTCTCATGCGCATCGGACGGAACCCGGCCACACCGGCCGTGCCCGACCCGGCCCTCGGCAGCTCGAATCCCAAGGGAGCACCCCAGGAATGATCGATCTTCACAGCCACATCCTGCCCGGCATCGACGACGGAGCCCCGGACTGGAATCAAACCCTCCAAATGGCCAAGATAGCCGCCGAAGACGGCATCAGGGCCATGGTCTGCACGCCGCACTGCATCTCCGGCTTCTTCGAAAACCGGCGCGCTCCGATCATCGCCTCGGTTGAGCAGTTCAGGACGAAACTATCCGAGGCCGGGATCCCCCTGGATGTCTATCCAGGCGCCGAGCTCAGGCTGGACCTGGACCTCGGAGATCGCATCGAATCGGGTGAAATCCTGTCTTTGAACGACACGGGCCGCTATGCTCTCATCGAGCTCCCGCCCGAAGTACTCCCCCCTCACCTGGAAAACACTTTCTGGGACCTGCAATCACGCGGCATCACCCCCATCCTCGCCCATCCCGAAAGGCATCCGATGCTCATGCACAACCCCGCCCCCCTCTATTCCTGGGTAGAATCGGGCGTGTTGACGCAAATCACAGCGGCAAGCCTGATGGGCCGGTTCGGCTCCAGAGTGCGGAACTTCTCCGTGGATCTCATCGAACATCGGCTGGCTCACATTCTGGCCACGGACTCCCACGGTCCCCTCGCTCGAACCCCAAGACTCTCTTCCGCCTTTATGGAAGCACGGGCGATTCTTGGCGAGTCGCTGGCCCTCGAGATGATCCAGTCTATCCCCCAGCTTGTCCTCGAAGGAAATCCGGTCTCCACCTGCCGTCCCATCCCGTTTCGGGGGCGCACCCAGGGCCGGTCGTTTCTCGGGAGGCTTTCCTCGCTGTTTGGCGGGTCCTTCAGCTGAAAGGGCGACCGGGCTAATTCGACGACGAGATTTCCAATCCTCCTCTCCCCCAGGTCAATGTTGTCGACTTAACGTCACCCCGGCGAAGGCCGGGGTCCAGAAAACCGCATAAAATCCAGATTCCGGCTTTCGCCGGATTGGACGCCGGTGGCTTAAGTCAACAGCATTGCTCCCTCAGGTCGGGGGAGAGGGAGCAACCGGAAGCCTGCGTACGGACAAAATCTCTCGCTGTCGTACTCAAGCATGCGGGGATGACGTACGATGACTATGGGAGCCGGCCTGGCTGACCGGCATCATTGGACCGGTTTGAGGGATACGCTGTCGAGCCAGAAGTCACCCGATATTTTGTTGTCCAGCTTGAGACTTTCCTTTCTGACGATGCGAATCACGGCGGCGTCACAGCCTTCGGGAGTGGAAAACAGCAATTCTTCCTTCCTCCACGGAGAGGTGCCGAGCACCGGAGCCGAGCGCTGATTCAAACCCTTGCAGCCGTAGCCGCCGACCTCGACGGCAACACCCTGGTCGGTCGTGAGGCTCCGGCTTTTCTGCGCAAAGCTGAGGCTGTAGGCCCTTTCCGCCTCCACGGGAATGATCTGGTAGACCCCATTGAAGGAGACGTTCCTGGACCCGTTGAAACGCACGTGCATGGAGTAACTTCCTTCGTAGGGCGCCTCCAGGGAACGCTCCACCGTCACGTCGTGCTGGCGTGAAACCCTCCACCCGAAAGCCTGGCCAAGCGGCTTTTCTTCAAACCCCCCGTCGTGTACCCCGCATTCCTTCCCGCCCAGGTATCCTTTCCACACGTCTTTGGCTTCCCTCAGCCTCTTTTGACTCAGCAGGAATTCTCCGAAACGGAGTTGGAGATCCTGAGAAGGGCCCCCAGCTTGAGCCACTAGCTCGGCCCACAGGCTCAAAGCCGTCTCGACCTCCTTGGCCCTGATGAGCTCCTTCAGGAAGACCTCGCGATTCTCCGCCGAAACACGGGCCTGTGCACCGGCCCACCCGTTCCAAAGATTCCCGGCCAAATAGCAGGCTTCGTGGACACGATGGGGCAGCCTTTGAAGCACGAAGTTGAAGCACCGGTTGAAATAGGCCTCGTCGCGGATCTCATAGGCCAGGAGCAGCTCCTGCCATTTCCAAGTACTGACCCGGTCCAGGAAAGGAGCGAGGGTCTCCAGGACTTGTCGCCCCTCCCCTTCGCGCCCGGCGACCATCTCAGATTCAGCCAGGGCTAGCCAAGCCCGGATCAGCAAAGGATTGGCGAGGATTGCTTTTCGATAAAGCCTGGTCGCGTCATCAGCATCGAGATCCACGTAGTACTTCCGGTTCCCTTCTTGAAGCCATGCCTCCGGTTGGACGAGAATCGAGAAATCGGCCCGGCGAAATTCAGTATCGTTCCTGTCGAGCCCCAGCGACACGAAGGAGCCGGTGAGGAAGATCCCTGCCAACCCCAACAGCGCACAGCTTGCCATGACTCGTCGCAGGGTGCTTCGCAACGGCATCCCCCGGGGTTTC
>CAZEOY010000290.1:0-5251 GCA_964513835.1 uncultured Syntrophobacteraceae bacterium | reverse complement strand
GACCCAGAGCGCCACTACCGCGGGCAATTGGCGATCGGCGAATACTACAACATCAACACACCGGTGGAGATCTATCCCTTCGGCGCACGTTACCTGGACCTGGAGGTAGATGTGATCCGACGCTCCGGCGAAGTCCCGTTCATGGTGGATCGGGAGAAGCTGGCGCTGCTGGCCCAGAATGGGAGCATCAGTTCGTCCCTGGAGCGCAAAGCACTCGAGGTGGCCGAAGAGCTCATGAGGACCCTGAGCCGCTAGGAGGCTGTCCGGGAACACCTTTCTGTCATTTCGAACGGAGCGTAGAGGAGAGAGGTGTCTTTATAGGCTTTTAGTGTTGCGATGAACGGGATTTTTCGCTTTCGCTCGAAATGACACTTCTCGGAGAGTCTCCCAATTCGACGTGGCGGAAATCCATGTGCAGTTCCTGCCCCTTGACGGGGGGTTGAGGGTTTTGATCGATGATTCTCCTGAATGCCCGTTTTCGCGGGAACGAGGTTTTGCTGGCGCGTGACTTTTTTCACTGATCTTCCGGCTATTCTGCGCATCTTCTTTGCCTTCCTGATCATTCTCTTCGCGATCCAGAAAAAATGGTCCCTGGGCAGCGCATTCCTGATGGGCGCCATCCTGCTCGGCCTCCTGTTCGGCATGCAGCCCCTCGCCATTCTGCAATCCCTGGCCCACTCCCTGACCGATGCCAAGACCGTATCGCTCGGGATCATCGTGTCGCTCATCCTGGTTTTGAGCCACAGCATGGAGAAAGCGGGTCAGATGCAGCGGCTCCTTGACCGCTTTCAGGGACTGGTGGTGAAGCCGCGCGTGAACCTCGTCATCTTTCCGGCGCTCATCGGGCTCCTCCCGATGCCCGGCGGAGCCATCTTCTCCGCCCCTATGGTGAAGACCCTCGGAAAGAATCTGGCGGTTCCAGGTTCTCTCCTGAGCTACATCAACTACTGGTTCCGCCACATCTGGGAGTACTGGTGGCCTCTTTACCCCGGAGTGCTGCTCACCACAACCCTGGCCGATATCGACCTGGGGACTTTCGTCGTGTTTTCCCTCCCTCTTTCCAGCGTTGCCCTGCTGGTGGGATACTGGCCCCTGCAGGTTCTCAGGGCAGGCGCCCCGATTCCCGACGGGCCGCCCAAGGTGGACCGGCCTCCTCTTCTGCCCATCCTGCGGGAGTTGGCACCCATCATCATCGTCATAGGACTGGGGCTGGGGTCCGGCGCCTTTTTGACCCCGGTATTGAAGGGCTGGAAAATCTCGATCGGCAAGGAGCTGGGGCTCATCCTGGCGCTCCTGCTCGCCATCGGCTGGGTGTGGCGGACCAACGGGATTTCGCGGGAGGATCGGCGGAAGATCCTGGTTCAAAAACAGCTTTGGCACATGTTCGCCATGGTGGCGGCCATCCTGATGTTCAAGGGAATGCTCGAGGACAGCCGGGCTGTGACGCAGGTGAGTGAAGAACTGCTGCGCTGGCGGATTCCGCTCATGCCCATCACCATGATCCTGCCCTTCCTCATCGGCGGAGTCATTGGGCTGACCGTCGGCTTCGTGGGCACGACCTTTCCCATCATCATCTCGCTGGTTCAAGCCTTTGGCCAGGCCCAACACATGCTGCCCTACATGATCCTGGCACTGGTCTGCGGCTTCCTGGGTGTGCTGCTTTCGCCGCTGCACCTGTGCCTGCTCCTTTCCAACGCCTATTTTCAGACCAGCATTGCGGCGGTGTACCGACACCTCTGGATCCCATGCGTCTTTCTCATCGTGTCAGCCGTTCTCTATTTTCTGGTGCTGAGCAATGGAGCCATGGCCGGTCTTTTTTAGGGACCGGGAGACGCGAGACACAGAGGAGCGAGGACTGGCGGAAATCGTCCCGTTGAAGACGTGGGGGCTGATGTGACAAGGACTTTGAAAATTGCATTTCCGGAGGCAGGAATGTGAGGCACAGGATTCAGGGAAACGCACCTGACACTGCAGGCCCCTGCTCGCCCTCTTCCCCGGCTTCGGTGTCCCAGCATCCTTCTGTCTGCGAGTTTCGCCATACCTCCGTATCCCGGATTCTCATCCGGTCCACCAACTGGATCGGGGATGCCGTGATGACGACGCCGGCCATGGGGGCCGTGCGCGCCACCTTCCCGGATGCGAAGATCACGGTCGTCGCCCCTCCAGCTGTGGCCGAGCTCTTCTCGCCCCACCCCTTCTGCGACGGAGTCATGGTGTTCGACAAGAAACGGGAGCATCGCGGCATGCGGGGGCTCTGGGGATTCTCGAGGCTGCTGCGCGACGAGGGCTTCGATCTGGCCATCCTGTTCCAGAACGCCATGGAGGCAGCCATGATGGCTTGTCTGGCCCGGATCCCCGTCCGAATGGGCTACCGGACTGACGGAAGGGGACTCCTGCTGAGTCACGGTGTGCCCATTGGGAGGAGGGAGCGACTGCTCCACCACACGGACTACTATCGCTCCATGCTGGAGCATTCGGGAATCCGAGGCGGAAGCGGCCGATTGCTCCTGCAATGCACGGACGACGAATTGGAGTGGGCCAGGCGGCTGCTCTCCGGCCATCGATTGTGGATCGGCATCAATCCCGGCGCCGCTTACGGCTCCGCCAAGAGATGGCTCCCCGAACGCTTCGCGGAAGTTGCCTACACTCTGGCCCGCAATCTGGATGCCGGCATTCTCATCACCGGAGGACCCGGCGAGGCGGACATCGGGAGGGACATTGAATCAGCGCTCCAGGCTCCGTGTTTGAATCTCGCCGGCAAGACCTCGGTCCGGCAGCTCATGGCGGTGATCGCTCTCTGCGGACTCTTCGTGACGAATGATTCCGGCCCCATGCACGTGGCGGCCGCATTCGGCGTTCCCCTCGTGGCGCTCTTCGGATCCACGGACCCCACCACGACCTCGCCACTGAGCGACAACGTGCGCATCGTGCGAAAGCCGGTCCCCTGCGCTCCCTGCCTCAAGCGGCGCTGCCCCACCGATCACGCCTGCATGGAATCCCTCACGGCGGCCGACGTCCTCGCCGCGGTCGAAAGCCTGGGTCTGGGATAAGCCTCTATCGTCCCACCCATGCGGGGCTTCTCCGAATGGACGCTTCGATGCCCGCCGCAGCGCGGGAACAACCAAAAGTCAGCACAAAATAGAGGATCGTGATGGTGATCCAAACCTCGAAGGTGAGGTAGGTCGCCGCCATGAGCTCCATGCCCTGGAAGGTCAGCTCCTGAACCGAGATCACCGAGACGATGGCCGAATCCTTGATGGTCGAGATGAATTGGCCCGCCATGGGTGGAAGGATGCGCTGGGCGGCCTGGGGGAGGATGACGTGGAGCAACTGCCGACACCGCGAGAGCCCGAGGGCCGCCGATGCCTCCCACTGCCCCCGGTCGACGGACTGGATGCCCGCACGCACGATCTCGGCAATGTAAGCCCCTTCATAGACGCTCAAGGTAATGACCGCCGAGACAAAGCTGTTGAAGCGGATGGGGGGGGCGGCGATCAAGGCGACGAAATCCTGGACCAGGGGGGATTGCCGGTGCAGCACTTCATCCAGTTTGAGCAGCGGCAGGATCTGGTCGCTCAGGAAGTAATAAAACAGGAAGACCAGGACCAGGGGCGGGGTGTTGCGGACCAGCCCCACGAAGGTGGACCCGACCATTCGCAGGAAGAGACTGCGGCTGACCTTCCACAGCCCCACCACAAGTCCGACGAGCATGGCAAGCACGGCGGTCCAAATGCTCAACCGGATGGTGGTGAACAGGCCATGGAGAAGCAGCCCGGGCACCCAGTTCCCTTCCGCTGCATCATAGCGCACGAGATACTGGGGGATGGCGGACCAGTTCCATCGGTAATGCACCTTGGCATCGATGCCATGGATCACATAGACCGCCACCGCCGCGAGTGCCGCAACGACCATCACGTCGAAGGGAGAAACTCTCCAGCTTTTTCTTTGAGTTCGGTACAACTGCCCTCGTCCAGACCTTTGAAGTTGTCCCAAAGGGCACCCGCTACTGCAGACCCTCCCAGTCACGGGTCTCGAACCAGTAGTGCTTGCGCTCCTGAAGCCATCCCTCCTCCTGGATCAGGCGAATCCAGTTGTTGAGGAAGTTCAGGGTGTCCAAATCCCCCTTTCGGACGGCCAGCCCAATGGGGCTCCGGGCGAAGGCTTCCTTCACCGGCAGGAACAGCTTGTCCGGATTCTTGACCGCCTGGAATGCCGGTAGAGGCTCTTCACTCACGAACGCATGGGCGCGCCCGTTGAGGAGTTCCTGAACGGCCTGGGCCTCTTCATCAAACTGTCTCAGCTGGGCGTCGGGCATGTATTTTTTGGCCGCGGCCACGGCGGTGGTCCCGATCCTGACCGCGATGACCACATCGGCCTTGTTGAAATCCTCGAGGCTGTCAAAGCCCTTGGCGAGCTCCTTGTGCGCAACGATCGACATCCCGGTGTAATAGTAGGGATCCGTGAAATTGACCTTGAGGTTGCGATCGGTCTTGATGCTCATTCCGCCGATGATGATGTCGAATTTGCCCGTCAGGAGGGCCGGGATGATCCCGGACCACTTTGTGGGAACAAATTCCACCTTGACTCCCATGTCCTGGGCCAACCGTTTGGCTACATCGATCTCAAAGCCGATGTAATCGCCCGTCTTGTCCGTCATGGCCCAGGGCACAAAGGTGGAGAAGCCCACCTTCAGGACACCCCTCTTGAGCACCTGTTCGATCATGCTCTCTTCGGCCAGCTGCTGCTGGAGCTTGGCGGCGGAGCCGACTCCTGCCGTCAGAGCCACCACAAGAGCCGTCAGCCACAATGCCTTCCACATCTTCCACTCTCTCATGATCCCCTCCTTCTCCTCATCTTGTTTTCGAAACGCCGACAAGCGGGCGCCGGAATGATCAGACCGTTGCACAGCGCCTCTCCAGGTATCGGACGACCAGGGAAAGCCCCAGGGTGATGACGAGATAGATAGCCGCGACCGTAAACCAGATCTCGAAGGTGAGAAATGTGTCGGCGACCACTACCTGGGCCTGCATGGCCAGATCGTAGATGGCGATGGTGCTGACCAGGGCGGAATCCTTGACCAGCGATATGGCCTGACTGGTCAAGGGGGGCAGCATTCTGCGAAAGGCCTGGGGCAGGATCACGTGGAAATAGGCATGCCGGGTGCTCAGCCCCAAACTGCGCGAGGCCTCCCACTGTCCCTTGTCGACAGCCACGATCCCCGCCCGCATGATCTCTGAGGCATAAGCGCCCT
>CAZEOY010000289.1:0-5254 GCA_964513835.1 uncultured Syntrophobacteraceae bacterium | reverse complement strand
ATGCCGCTCCGCCCGATCACCATGCAGCGGTCGGCCCGGGTGTCCCGGAAGATGCCGAAGGCTACGTCCACGTTGACAATGTTCCGATACATGCTGACCACTTCGGCCAGGCCCGGCGTATGGCCGTCGAGGTCCATCTTGCTCACGCTCATGCGGTAGCCGTTCACCTTCATGCGTTTGGCATCGGCGAGCATTCTGAAGAGGATCTCCTTCTGCTGCGGGCCGTAAGTGGGTCGCAGAATGGTCTGAATGACCTTGAGATCGGCATCCCTTTCCAGCAGGAAAGCGGCGGCACGCAGGTCCTGCGGGGTCGTGGAGGGAAAGGTCAGGTGCCCCGTGTCCTCGTAAATCCCGGCCAGGAAAAGGGTCGAGCAGATGGGTGAAAAGTCGATCCCGCGCTCCCGGATGGCGCCCACGAGCAGCGTGGTGGCGGCCCCCACGGCTTCCTGGCAGGACCAGGTGGGGGTGATGTCTCCGATGTCGGGGTGGTGGTCCCAGACGTGCACCTCGATATCCGTTCGCTGCATCAGGCCTTCCAGACCCTCCAGACGCATCCAGCGATTGGCATCCACCACGACGAGGCGGTAAATGGAGCTGAGATCGAGGTCCCGAACCGACCGGAGCTCGAAAAGATCCTTGTGGATGGAGAGAAAGCTCCGGACATTCTGATTGACGCTCGTCGGGAGCAACGGCTGGGCGCCGGGGTAGAGCAGGGATGCAGCCACGAGAGAAGCCAGCGCATCGAAATCGGTATTCTTGTGGGCGGAGATGATCTGCACCGCGTTCGCTCCTTTCGGTTCCAGGCAAAACCACTCAACGACAGGGATCGGTCAGGACGCGCTCCGTCCGCCGCAGGACAGGCATCGGGCCGCCTGAATACCACACGCTGTGTCAGGGGGGACAGCATTAGATCGAACGAATCGGGGGGATGCTTGAGCATCTCCATGAGCCGTTTCGATTTCTCCTCCATTTTTCTGGACCATATTCGAGTGCAGGGCGGGAATCCTTTTCACCGTAAAGGCCCCGGGAACGGCTTTGGGCAGGGAGTGGGAGACACTCCCTGCTTCTGATGGTCAGTGACCCGGGCTCATGTCCATGTGCCACCGGGCTTTCGCGGGCTCGGGATGGCTCTCGTTCCAGCATTCCCGCTTTTGCCAGAGAATGTCGGCGAGAGTTGCCACGGCCTGATCCCGCCAATGCTCTCCCGAGCATGAAGTGATGAGAGGGATGGGCGTCTCGGATTCCGGATCCCGGATGAACAGGCCTCGTCCTCTCTCCTTGAGCAGCTGAATGTTGAGATCCGTGGTGCCTTCCATATGCCGGTCCAGGATGCGACCGGCTATCTCCGCTGCATCGTCACGGGTTCTGATGCGCTGGTCGATCATGATAACCTCCTCAAACTGCCGTGCAGGAGACCAGGTCCTCCGCGATTCCATCTGGAGGCTTCATCGCCAAAAGGGCACTGGTCGTCCGCGATGAATGTCCTCCTGCACCCAGATGAACTGAAACCCTTTATCTCTCGTAAATCTAATCCCTGCCGGGCAAGATTTCGAGCTCGGGAGGCTGTCCGAGAACGGTCATTTGGAGCGAAAGGGAGACATCTCGTTCATCGCAACACCGCGAGTTTATGAGATTTCTCTCTCCGCTACGCTCCGTTCGAAATGACAAAACGGTGTTTTCGGACAGGCTCCCAAACCTTCCGAAAACAGGGGGACCGAGCTCAAAGTCCAAGCCTGCCCCCCCCCTCGATACCCACAACTCACAACTTGAAACTCAAAACCCGAAACTCGAAACCGCCCTCAACCCCCTTCCTCCCCCCGCCTGAGGATTTCCTCGGCGTGGGCGCGGGTGGTTTCGGAAATGGCGAGGCCGCCCAGCATGCGGGAAAGCTCGTCAATCCTCTCTTGGCGGCCGAGGAGGCGGATTTGGGTGAAGGTCTGCTCATCCCGGCTCTCCTTGGCCACCCGGTAGTGGTGCTCGCCGTAGCAGGCGATCTGGGGGAGGTGGGTGATGCAGATGACCTGCTGCCTCCCCGCGAGCCGCTTGAGCTGCAGGCCCACCAGTTCGGCGATGCGGCCTCCGATTCCGGCGTCCACCTCGTCGAAAACCAGGGTCTCGGCCTCTCCCCTTCGTCCGAGAAGGCTTTTCAGCGCCAGGAGGATTCGGGACAGCTCGCCCCCGGACGCCACCTTGGCGAGAGGCTTCAGATCCTCTCCGGGGTTGGCCGAAAGGAGAAACTCCACTCGATCGATACCGTTCGCGGCGAAGGGGGGGTCCCCGGCTCCGGGTGCATCCTCCGTGGGGATCTCCTCGAACCGCGCTTCGAAGCGGGCCTTGAGCATGTCGAGGGAGCCCAGCACGCCCTGCACGTCGGTCTCGAGACTGCGGGCCGCCTCACGCCGCCTTTCCGAAAGCACCGTCGCCTCGGCCAGGTATCGTCTTCGCAATTCTTCGAGGGACTTTCTGAGGCTGTCCTCCCGAAGGTCCACGTCCTCTTCGGAGGAAAGCTCCCTCCTGAGCTCCTCCTGGCGCTGGATCATGGCTTCGAGGCTTCCGCCGTATTTTTTGGCAAGCCTCTGGAGCTGGGTCAACCGTTCCTCCACTGCGGAAAGCCTCTGAGGGTCGACGGTGACCCGGTGCGCGTACTGCTGGACACCGTGGGCCAGCTCCTCGAGATGAATCCTCGCCTCCTGAAGATGGACCGAGAGCGGGTCCAGCGAAGGATCGATCCTGTGCAGGGTTTCCATGTCCTTTTCGACCCCGGAGAGCTGCTCGAGGACGGCGCCGCGGCCGGCGTAGAGGACCTGGTTGGCCCGTTCGGCAGCCTCCCTCAGGGTGGCCGCATGGTGCAGGAGGTTCCGCTCCTGCTCGAGGTCGACGTCTTCGCCGGGAATGAGCCTGGCGGCTTCGAGCTCCTGGAGCTGGAACTTCATGTAGTCGAGCTTTTCGGCCCGCTCCCTGCGGGTCCTGATGAGCCGTTTCAGCGCGTCCTGCGCCCCCGTCCAGTCTGCAAAGATCTCCCGCACGCGGCCGCAGACGGAGTCCAGGCCGCCGTTTGTGTCGAGGAGCTCCAGGTGGAGCGCGTTATCCAGGAGGAGCTGGTGCTCGTGCTGGCCGGAGATGGAAATGAGGCCCCGTGACAGGGAGTGGAGCTGCTGCAGGCTGACCGCCTGGTCGTTCACGAAGATCCGGTTCTTTCCGCTCCTGCTGATGCTGCGGCGGATGGTGAGGGTTTCTGCAACCTCCAGGCCCTGGGCCTCCAGCCTGCGGCCCAGAGCCGCCGGGTCCTCCCAGAAGACGAACGAGGCTTCAACGGAGGCTTCCCGGGTGCCGGTCCGGATCATCTCCTGCGATGCCCGGCTGCCGAGGATCAGGTTCACCGCGCCGATGAGGATGGATTTACCCGCCCCCGTCTCGCCGGATATGACGTTGAGCCCGTCCCTGAAGCTGATTTCGAGGTCCCGGATGATAGCGAAGTTGTGAACCGTCAATTCCTGGAGCACGCTGGAGAACCCTCCTTTCAGGTTTTCGCCGCGAAGGACACGAAAGGCACGAGAGAGCACAGGAAGCATACAAAAAGGAGAGCGAGGAATAAAGGCTTCGTGAACCTCTCCAGCCGGATCCTGATGATCCAGGGTGAATGATGGAAAGAGCCAGTCCTTTCCCGGCAGGGCAACGAGCGAATCAAGGGGATAAATTCTTTGGGATTCCTATCACAAATCTGCTAAATTCAACAATTCTGTTTTTGGACGCAACGGTGTGCGAGCACCGACACCTCCCCATGGAGGTGGCATACACTTGAGGCGAAACGACGTCAACGGAGCTGTACCGATTTGCCGGGGGCAGGTGCTGCCTGAGAGGGCGCCCGGAAAGTCTGAATGGGGATAGTCCGTTATTCCCGCAAAAGCGGGAATCCAGACTCGATGAGGAATCTGGACCCCCGCCTTCGCGGAGGTGACGATGCGGAGTGCACACTTTCGACATGCTCTGAGACTGTGGCGTCTGCGGGAAGGTGCGACGGAATATGTGGAAGTTCTGGCAATGGAACCAGGAAGCCGAGGGGCTCACGGTGTCCAACGACCCCTACGGATACTCGGTGGACGAACGCCCCACTTTTCTGCTGAGAAGTGTTTTCGAGCGTTTCATCACCAAAACGTCCATGCCCGAAGACCAGCAGAAGCAGCTCGAAACGCTGGCTCAGCAGGGGACGGTGGTTTACGCCGTGGAATACCGGTCCCAGTTTGACTTCATCTATCTCAACCTGCGCCTCCATCAGCTGGGTCTTCCCAAGCCCACCTTCCTCTTCGACCTGCATCCCTACTTCTGGCAGCCCAGGTTCTACGCGGCCAGGCTGATGGGCTACCATCTCTACCGCACGCTGCGCATGCAGGGACTGCCCGACCCCTATGCCGACGGGTACTACCGCCGCAAGATCCAGAAGGGCCAATCCGGGCTGTTTTTCCTCGTGGGGAAGCGGGGCTACTATGAGCGGGCCATCCGGGTTGGGAACGACCCGCTGGAGCACCTGGTCGACATCCAGGGGCAGATGGAAAAGCCGATCTTCGTGGTTCCGCTGGTGCTGCTCTACAGCCGCAGTCCGGACCGGGAGCGCCGCGGCCTGCAGCAGGTCTTCCGCGGACCGCGGGAGAGGGCGGGTGTCCTGAGGAAGTGGTGGCGGCTGGCCCAGGGGGCGTCCCTCACCGTGCTGGAGGCCGGGGAGGCCCTCAACCTCCAGGAGGTGCTTCCCGAGCTTTCCGAAAAGCTTTCGGAGCGCCGCAAGCAGGTGTTTCAGCTGCGGCGGGAGCTCATCGATTCCGTCGACAAAATCCGTCGGGCCATTGTCGGGCCGACCCTCAAGAGCAAGCTCGAGCTCAAGGAAATCATTCTCCACCATCCGCGGCTCGAGACCTTTATGCAGCGCCGCGCCCGCTCTTCCAAGCAGGAGATGTGGAAAATCCGGGCGGAAGCGGACCATTACCTGGAAGAAATCGCTGCGGACTACAACTACACGCTGATCCGGGTCGGCGAGAGCGTGCTGAAATGGATGTGGAACAATCTTTTCGACGGCGTCGAGGTGGACATGGACAGCCTCGCCCGCGTGAAGAACGCGTCGCGCCACAATACCATCGTGTACATCCCGTGCCACAAGAGCCACATCGATTACCTCATTCTCTCCTTCATCCTCTTCGACAACAGCCTGTACACGCCGTTCATCGCGGCCGGGAAGAACCTGGCCTTCTGGCCGCTCGGCTCC
>CAZEOY010000288.1:0-5296 GCA_964513835.1 uncultured Syntrophobacteraceae bacterium | reverse complement strand
AGTCGTCGCCGTCGGTGCCGTGGAAGACGTAGATGTTGTAGTCGCGGGCGAGGCTTTCCTGCTCCACGAGGTCGTTCACGAGCCGGTAGGCGGATTCGACCCGCGTTCCGCCGGCCACCGTCGAGCTGTAATATGTGTAAAAGTCGGGGACTTCTTTGGCATCGGTGTCGTGGAGGATGAAGCGCGTCACCACCTGCTTGTCATACTGGTAGAGAAGCCAACTGTAGATGAGCACGTGCTGGCTCACGACAATCTCGGTGGGCTTTCCGGACATTGAGCCCGAGTAGTCGCGCACGAAGAAGACCATGGCCTGGGACTCGTATTCCCTTTCCCGGGAGAGGATGCGGTACATCCGGTCCTCCGGCGAGATGAGGAGACTGACGGGATCTATTTCAGTCTCAGTGTCCAGGGTTCCGAGTGCGATGTTGGTCTCGAGGATTCGCCTCAGGGTGGCCTTTTTGTCGAGGATCTGCCCGAACCCTTTGTGGCGGTCGGTCAGATCGTAGGTCTCGCGCGTCATGGAGCGCCGCTTCCCCTTGTCCTTGAGATTGGGAAGCTGGAACTTCTCCGTGAGGATTCTCCCGAGATCGTAGGCATTGGATTCGATGGAATGTTCGCCGCCGTACCCCTGGCCGGCTGCGCCCTTTCCGGAACCGCCGCCGCCATGGATGGGCTCTTCGCCGATGACTTCCCCTTCCCGGCCATCGCCCGAGCCCCCGGCTCCCGCCTGCTGCTCGTCCTCCGGGTCGCGGGTGTCGTGGATGAACTTCTCTTCAACAGTGGTCGGAACCAGGATGATGCGCTCCCGGGCACCGCGGCCGGGCTTCACCAGACGCCCGATGCGAATCTTTCGTGGAAACCCGTCCTTTTCCCGCAGCCGGTCGCGCTCCAGCAATTCGTCCAGGGAACGAAGGCTGTGAACGGGAGTTGCGGCGCCGGGAGATGCCGACTGAAGGAGCACCAGATCACCGGTGCCGTAGAGATCGCCCTGCATGCGGGCGACGAGCGACGGCCCGTCGCCGCCCCACAAATCCAGGTGCACGGGAGGCTCGTGAACCGCCCCCTCGGTCTCCATCACCTGCCGGATAGCTTCTTCAGGTTTCATATGCTTTGCCATGTATGCAACCTGCTCTGTGCCTCGGTGGTCCACAAAGGCGAGGCTGAATCAGTCACAACTCTACAAATCCCCCCTTTGAGGGGGGACTGTTCTGCCCCGTTTGCCCTGGGTTCCCATTGGGTTCACTCAGTCCCCCTGCATTCATGCGGCATCCGGGGATAAACCAGAGCCCCCCCGGGGGTCTACTGCTCGTCATCCTGCGTGCAGAAGTACTCGATGGTCTTCTGGGCGCAGGTTGCGCAGTATCCGAGCTTGTTCAGCATGGTGTCGATCATGCGGTCGTAGAGCTTCTGGTTCTCGTCATGGGTGCGGTTGGCGAGAGCACCAATGAGGCTGCCAGCGCCGGCGATATCGGACTTGAGCCGGACATCCGTCACCGCCTTGACAAGCTCCAGGTTGTCCATGAAGTCGTAGTTCAAATCCACGGAGAGCTTCTGGCCGTAGATCTTGCGGATGGAGGTCCGGAAGGACTCCCGCTGCTCGCGCGTCTTGAGCCCCAGGCGATCCTCCACGCTCTGCACGAAACGTTCGTCGATCTTGAGGGCCCGAAGCTCTCCCGTCTGGGGATCCTTGTACTTCCAGATCTTGTCCGGTCCCAGGTTCTCGGCGTCGATGCCGATGATCATGTTCACGTAGTTCATGACGTCCTTGCGGATAGCGTGGGGCTCATCCATGTACGCGTTGAACATCTCCGTCGTGATGCGCTCGCGGTAGAGTCCCTTTGCGATCTTGAGATCCTCCAGGTACTTCACCCGGTCGTTCCCTTCGGACACGTAGTCCAGGATGATCCGCTCGAGGGACTTGAACAGGTCGCAGGCGAACATGCAGCGGCCTTCGTTTGTCTCGGAGGTCTCCATGAGGAGTTGGATGGCCCGCCCGACGTTGCGCTGACCCAGCCCCTTCTGGCCGAACCGCTTGGTGATGTCCGGCTCATGGTTGAGAGCGTCGATGACCTCGGCCAGGGTCTTGATGCTCTTCTCGCCGGCGATTTCCCCCGCGGCGAGCTTCATCGTCTCAATAGGCGTCAGCTTTTCGGACCTTGGAAGCCGGGTCAGCACGGCGGCCACCGAGCAGGCGTAATTGAGGTTCGGATCCTGGTGCAGCTTTTCGTGGGTGAGGGTCGTCTTGGATTCGCTGCCGATGGCGTAGAGCGTCAGCTTCTCCTGCATGCGGTAGTCGGTGTTGTGCGCCACATAGCAGATGCGGCAGCGGTCCACGATGGGGGCTTCCTCGCGCTCGGCCAGGAAACGGTTGAACTCGGCGTTGTTGCTCGTGGCGATGATGAGCGTGTCGATGGGCCACCGGAACCCGTCGATCTCGATGTTCCGGTTCTGGATGACACCGAGGTACACCTGCACCAGATCCTTTTTATTCTTGAAGATCTCGTCGCTGAAATGGATGCCGCCGCCCGCCACCCGGGCCAGGGCGCCCCGGCGCAGATCGAACCGGTAGGGGTTGTTGGCGTCGCTGATGTGCAGCAATCGCTGGATGGATTCCTCGCCAAGCAGGTCCACCGCCGAAGAGGTGATCTTGTCTTTGGCCGAGTATTTCCCCGTGACGGTTCCAAGACTCTCGCTCAAGGGGACGGGCACCACCTCGATGAAAGAGAGCAGCTCCTCGAGGTTGCCGTCCACGTGGCTGCGAATGTCGTTCAGGACGTAGTCCGTGCAGGCGCCAAGCGGACGATAGGCCTCGTACATCTTCTCGACTTCCGTATCGTCGAACCCGCCGTGCTCGGCCAGGAACCGCCGGTTTTCATCCGGGGACTCCAGGAGGTTCATGGCGAGGAGCACCGGGTCCTCGAAGGTCTGGGACTGGATGGAGGTCAGCTTCCCGTAGCCGCCGATCCGGTCAAGGTGGTTGAAGTTGAAGGTGTAGCGGCGATTCTCGGGTTGTGCGATGAAGCTCCGGTAACGGGCGCAGAGAAAGTCCACGAAGAAGGTCTTGCCGTTTCCGGGCTCGCCCACCAGAACGTAGGCCATCTCCCGGGAGGACCCACCCTCGGCGGCATCCTTCACGAAGGAGACGAAGCTGTTGATCTCGTCGTACATCCCGACGACGGACTTGCCCCCATTCCGGAAGAGCTTGAAGTCGTAAGTCGTCTTTCCGTTCACCATGACCCGGTCGATGTTCCCGTTGCTTCCGAGAATCATGCGGGCAACGGACTGGTAGGCATTCTCGAATCGCCTTCCGCCCTGCTTCACTTCCTTGAGGTGATGGGCCAGTCCTCGCACACCATTCGTCTGCATCGCTTGTTTCCTCCCCCGTTAAGGGCATTCATCCGCTGAGTCGCCGTGCTGCGATCCCCCTTGTGCCTCTTTGCGCAGAGACAAAAAAAGCCATGGCATGACGGCCATGGCTTCAGGGTGTACCGGTAATGCTCGGCGCCGCATCAAGGGCCGTCCTTGTTGGTAACCAGTTTGTTCAGGCCGTACGGACTAGTCGTCAAATTCGCTCCTTGATCCACAGGTGGGTTCCGAACTTCAAGAAGTGCTCTGTCCCGTGCTGTGCCAGTCTCTGATTCCGCTTCAACAATGAGCAATTCATGTGCCAACCGGTGGAAGCAACGGAAAACCGAACAGCGGACTTGTCTTGACCCAAGCTCAAGGGGTACCGACTGATAGCGTGCCATGGGCTAAGCGAACCTTGCCCATGCGATATTCCTCGATTACGGGCAAACTTCGCCCAGCGCGTGCCATCCCTTAAGTCAATGATATTGCCCCCTTCGTGGGGGGACTGAGGCAGATGGGCTGTCGTTGGAGCCCTGCTGAGCCATACAAGTCAAGAGTCAGGGAGATTCGCCGCACCAGGCCCCGAGCGTCATAAGACCGACACCCCCACACACCCCGAGGCCCAATTTCGGGAGTCGTGAATCTTGACACTCCCGGGCAGTGATAAAAAAACCAGACCCCGGGCTAATCTACAACGCCCGCCAGGCAGGGGCACCGATCCCTTGGAAAGACTTTCTCTCCCGAGAGGCACTATCTTGACGCTTTGTGAATTGGGGAACGGCGCGGACGGGATCGCTGTGAACGGGGTCGGACCAGGCCAACATGCCGACGGAACAATGGAATACCGACAAGGCAGGCCTCATTTCAGCCTTAAACATGGTTTTTCAGGGTTGGAACCGGCCTCTTAATGGAGTTGAGGGGAGATTTCAACCCTGATCTCAGCTGATGGTGCGCGCTGCCGTCAGCCCGTTCCATCCATGAGGCTGCGGATGGCTCGGGCCAGGTCTTTCGATGTGGCGGGTTTGCTGATGATGCGGCCGATTCCGGCCGTTTCAATTTCCTGCGGCTTCGAGATCTGGCGGTAGCCCGTGCACAGGATGACGGGAATATCGGCCCGGATATTCCGCACTTCCATCACCAGCTGAATACCGGTCATTTTCGGCATGGTCATGTCCGTGATGAGAATGTCGAAGGCCGAGGAATTCGAACGAAAACACTCCAGGGCCTCCACGGGGCTCCTCCAGGCTGTGACGTGATATCCCAGTTCTTCCAAAGCGTCTTTGGCGATTTCGATAAGGGCCGCCTCATCATCCACGAACAGAATGCGCTCGGAGCCCAAGAGCGATCCATGATGCTCCTGCTCCTCGGCGGACGCCCTCAGCCGGTCCAAGATGGGCAGATAGACATGAAAGGTCGTGCCTTTACCCACCTCGCTCTCCAGGACCAGTCCGCCTCCATGGGCTTTGAGAATGCCATGTACGGTGGACAGTCCCAACCCCGTACCCTCTCCCACCTCCTTGGTGGTGAAATAGGGTTCAAAGATGCGCTTCCTTATCTCATTTGGAATACCGTCCCCTGTGTCCCTCACCCGAATCGCGACGTATCGACCCGACGGAATGAACCAATTCTCCTGCTCGATCCCGTCCCGCAGCACCACATCCTCGACCATCACCTCGAGGCGCCCTCCGTGGGCTTTCATGGCCTGATACGCGTTGGTGCACAGATTCATCACGATCTGGTGGACCTGGGTGGGGTCGCCCTCCACGTACGCTTCACTGGAGACGCTGACCTCGATTTCGATGGTCGTCGGCAGAGCAGGCCTCAACAGGCGCATAGCCTCCGTGATGATCTTTCCCGGCTGAATCGGTTTCAGATCCTGCGCCGTTCGTCGACTGAAGGTGAGAATCTGTTTGACGATATTCGCACCCCGTTGGGCATTGGAGATCAA
>CAZEOY010000287.1:0-5317 GCA_964513835.1 uncultured Syntrophobacteraceae bacterium | reverse complement strand
CGCCGGTACACCTCAGGATCGAAGCGCAGCGTGTAGGCAACCTGTCGTCGCTTCATGATATCACCTCTTGGCTGCAAAATCTGACATGACAAAAATATGTCAACGAGATGGGAAATGCAAGTTCTTGTGCATTCGTCCTGTTGCCGGTTGGCAATCAGAGAAGGGAGCCATGCTTTGCGAGCTACCCGCAGGCTGCAGCTGGATTGCAGGAGGAGGGGCTCTTCAGCGTGGACAGGCGAACAGCCGCGTTTACGACCGTTCGCCCCAAGGAGTGTTCGAGGCTGAGGGTCGATTGCGGGTGGCTGCACCTGTCTGCCTCCGCTCCCCATTCCTTACAGCTTCGAGAGCTCTCTTTCGATGTTTGCCGCGATGGACGCCAGGGGGTTCAGGACGCATTCGGTGTCCTGGGGCGTGTACTCGGGGACCATCTCGTGCAGCTTCTGCTTGATGGCGCAGGGGTCGTGGGTCTCGGCGGTCCGGTAAAGGTCTTCCAGGTGCTGGTCGAGCCACCGGCAGTAGCTCTCCTTCGTATTCAGGCCGTGCCAGTTCCAGCGGCCGTTGGTCTCGAGGACCATGATCTTTTCGTGGGCCGTGCGCTGGATGTCCTCGCCACGGGTGATGAGCTCCTCGTAGAGCTTTTCGCCGGGTCTCAGGCCGGTGAACTCGATCTCGATGTCCTTTCCCGGCTCCTTTCCCGAAAGCCGGATCAGGTCTCTGGCCATGTCGGCGATCTTGACGGGGGTCCCCATCTCCAGGACGAAGATCTCGCCGCCCTCGCCCAAGGCTCCGGCCTGCAGGATGAGCTGCGACGCCTCGGGGATGGTCATGAAATAGCGGGTGACTTCGGGATGGGTGACGGTGATGGGGCCGCCCTGCTCGATCTGCCTGAGGAAGAGGGGAATCACCGAGCCCGAAGAGGCCAGCACGTTGCCGAAGCGGACCGCCATGAAGCGCGTCGGGCTCCCCTTGAAGGAGAGCAGGATCAGCTCGGTCAGCCGCTTGCTCGTCCCCATGACGTTGGTGGGCCTTACGGCCTTGTCCGTCGAAACCAGAACGAACCTTTTGACGCCGTATTTGTGGGCCATTTCCATGACCACGCGGCTCCCGAGGACGTTGTTGAAGACCGCCTCCCAGGGGTTGCGCTCGAGCATGGGAACGTGCTTGTATGCCGCGGCATGAAACACCACGTCGGGTCGATAGGTCCTGAAGATGTCCTCCATGAGGGGACGGTCCTGCACGCGGCTCAGGATGCAGTGATAGTTGTGAAAGCCGTGCTCGTGCTTGAGCTCCATCTGGATCGAGTAGAGGTTGGATTCGCCCGCATCCACCAGGATCATTTCGGCCGGGTGGAACCGGATGACCTGCCGGCAGAGCTCAGAGCCGATGGAGCCGCCGGCTCCCGTGACCAGCACCTTCCTGCCCGTCAGGACCTGCTCGATTCCCGCTGAATCCAGCCGAACGGGCGGTCGTCTCAGAAGGTCCTCATACCGGACGTCGCGCAAAGCCTTGATACTGACCTTGCCTTTGAGAATCTGGCCGATGGCGGGAAGAATCTTGTGAGGGATCTGGGCCTGCTCACAGATCTCCCGGATGCGCCGGACCTGGAGGCCGGTGGCCGAGGGCATGGAGATGAACACCTGGTCGACATCCCGAATTCGAAGCACATCCGGGAGTTTTTCCGCAGGCCCGAAGATGGGGGCTCCGTGAAGGGATCGACCCCACTTGAGGGGATCGTCATCCAGGAATCCGACGACCTCGTACTCGATCTCGGGATTGTCGAAGATCTCTCGAAGCAGCTTTTCTCCGGCGCCGCCGGCCCCAATGATCAGAACGCGTTTGGCGGCCCTGGGCCGATTTCGGAAACGGGCCGGCGAGAACAGTTTGAGTCCCTGGCCGTTTTGCCTGGATTCGAACCAGGTGCGGATCAGGAAACGGAGCCCGCCGGCCATGAGGAAAGTCAGAGCGGCATCCAGAAGGACGACGGACCGCGGCACTCCCTTGAGGGGAGAGCCGTAGTGAATGAAGAAGGCAGCCAGAAGCATCGAGACCAGGCTCGCCCGCGCGAGACGCCAGAGGTCCGCCATGCTCGTATAGCGCCACATTCCCCGGTAAAGCCCCGAGGCGCCGAAGATGACCAGCTTCGCGCAAACCAGGAAGGGCAGCACGATCATGATCTGTTCGATGTATCTGGGGGCCAGGCGGAAGTCGAAGCGCAGCCAGTAGGCAAGGAACCATGCCAGGGTGAATACCGCCGAGTCCAGGATGAGTATCGCGCAGGGTCGCAGATTTCGCAGGGAAAACGCCCCGCCGGGGAGAGAAAGCTCAGGGCGGCCCACCGTCCGGAATGCATGCGCATCGATTCTGGACAGCGACGAGATCAATCCTTTCAAGGCTTCATGGAACGCATATGACATGGTTTTGATGCTCCCGCTCCAATGCTTTATGGTTCACAGACTGCCCATTCCTGCGATGAGGAATCGGGCCGATGGTTACGAGCAACACCGTGCCGGGATGGGGCAGGGATCGAAGGGTGCCAATGCGCGCCGAAGGACTTCGCCCTCTTCATGATTCGTCATGCCCGGGACGAATCCGCCACAGGGGGCGTGAGCAAATACTCTGCCAACCGGAAGCGGCGACGGGTTTCCTGCCTTTTCGTGCGGTTGGAGTCCCAGGGGCGGAGATGCCTGTCTTTCAGAACAGAGCATGCAGGACGGTACGAGAGTTGCAAACCGCAAGGGCGCCGCATCAGGTGACGCAAGATCCCTTAATGCCGCTCCCGCGGAGGGGACTCATTCCCGGTGGACCATGATGAGGCAACAGTCGTTTGATGCTGAGGGACCCAGCCCCTGGCAATGCCGGTGCATGGGCTCCCACCACAGTGCTCCATGTTTTTCAGCACTTCTTATTGGTGCTCAAGACAAACGAATGGATGGTGACATGTACAGAGGAGAAAGTTCATGAAGAAATGGGCAGCCGTTAAGGCATTTGCCGCTGCTTCGGTTCTGATGTTTGGTTCTGTTTCCGTATCGAATGCGGAGACCTTTTATGTACCCAAAGTGCCCAAGGGGCTCACCGGGACCGCGGCTGCCAGTGTGCAGGCCGCGGTTGACGCTGCCGTTTCGGGGGTCGATGAAATCGTCGTGGTGAATGGAACCCAGGCTGGCGCCGAGATCAGTAAATCCGTGACGATCCGTGGACTCACGAAGAATGGCCGCAGGATGGCTACGATCGGTGTCAGTCGAAAAGTGCCCGGTCCCACCGTTCTGACGGATGCGGGGGTGCGAACCGCAGGTTTTGTTCTGCTTCAAGGCTCCGAAGGGACGACGATTCAAGATCTGAAATTCAAGAAGCTGGACCTGCCGATCTACGGAAATGGAGCCGATCAAATCAGGATCGCAAACTGTGAAATTACGAAACCCGTTCAGGGCATTACCGTCTGGGACGGAAGCAATTGGGTCATTACGGGAAACATCATCAAGGACTTGATGACCAAAGGCGGCGGCGGACTCGGCATCGCGCTCGGAAGCCGGGACAAAACATCCGCATCGAACAGCGTGACCTTGAACAGCGTTTACGGGAAGCTCACCATCAGCAAGGCGGATCTCGGGCTCTTCATCGGTGCAGGCATTGCCCTGATCGCCGATGTCGGGACCGGAATCGCTCCGGATCTCAGCGGAGCCCAAGGCACTTCAAACATTGTCGATGTGACCGCCAGGCCCACTGAATCCAAGACGACTGGAGATCCCCTCATCTGCGGCATCATGCTCAACCAGCTGGGCGATGACCCCATGTCCGGGTGCTTCGTGCACGACAACACTTTTGCCGCAACGAATTTCGGGAAGACCAAATATCAGAAGCTTGAGAAGCCAGACGGCATCGAGACCTGCAACAACACGTTTCCTGCCGCACTGACCCTCCTGAGCTCGGAGGAAGGGAGCCCCTACACACGGAGCCTTCTCTCGGTCCGTCCACTGTAACAACGCACGATCCCACACCGGGATAGACACCCCAATACAGAAAGCCGGGAAGAACCCCTCTTCCCGGCTTTTGCCCTTTGCAGCCTCCATGGCCCTCTCCCCCGTATCCCCCAGCAGCCCGTCAACGGCTTGCTTGCCCGCATGCGATCCCCCTCAATGGCGTTTGTCTGAAGTCCCTCTCGAGGAGGGGAATCTTCATCCTTCGTTGTGGGCGGAAGCCCATGGGTGTTGACTTGAGCTATACTCGTTGAGTTAAGAAGTGGCATTTCTGTAAAGACGCTGGATGCCGGCTTTCAGCTGGTACCCAAGATGGTGCTTGGGTACCAGCAACCTTGCCCATGCGAGACTCTTGGACCACGGGCAAGCTCCGCTTGGCCCGTGCCAACTCCTTGAGTCAACGACATTGGTGATCCCCCTGTTCCGAGCGATTCGTCAAATCCATGTCCCAAAGCAGCATCGAGGTTCCAAAGCCCGATGATCGTAAGTAATTTGACGATCGTCAAACTATTGGCGATCCTGCTTTGCAGGAACCCGCCGGCGAGGCTCTGCAGGCCCGATTTTCCCTCACCCTGTCCCTCTCCCGGAGTAAGAGGAAGCAACTGCAAGCCGGCGCGCTGACTGGAAGCTCGCACATGTCCGGGGTTGGCTTGGCCCATGGAACCCGGTTCGGCTGGCATCGATGGGACTTTCAAACGGCATTGAAAGGAAGCATTTGGAGGGGAGTGATGAGGATGTCTGGTGCATCGATCTTAAAACAGGAAGGGCGGCGTCCCTGAACCGGAACTTCACCAGCAGGGCGCCGCCCTCATATTGGCATTCTGAGCCGACGATCCGAGATGGGCGGTTCTTTTCCGGCTTAGAACGGTTTGGTGTCCAAGTTGCTCGGATTGATGTCGGCAGGGCTGACAGCTCTTCTGCCGCCGTCGTCTGCAGATGCGGCCACTCCCGCCGCGACGCCGGCCGCAACGACTGCTCCGCCTGCGGCTGCCGCACCCGCTGAAACGCCGCTACCGGATGCGCCGGCAACACCCGCTCCTCCAGCTGCCAATCCCGCTGCCGCCGTCCCTGCCATCACAGCCTTGCCGTCTTTCTCGGCAGCAATCACCAAGGGGCGGTTGGGCTCGATCAGTTGGGAGCCTTCAGCGGTTGCGACCTGCAGGGCACCCTCGTGGACCACGATCTCGGCGCCCTTTTCGGTCACATAAACATAGCCGCGGACCACTTCGCCATCTATTGCAGAAAGAACCTTCTTTTCGGCCTGCAGCGTCTGACCGGGGACGTTGAATGACAGCCCCCTGGCTTCGGGGCCGATGGCGAAATCAACGCGGCCGGCCTGGACC
>CAZEOY010000286.1:0-5319 GCA_964513835.1 uncultured Syntrophobacteraceae bacterium | reverse complement strand
CTCCTCGGCCATGGCTTTCTTGAGCAGTTTCTCCACCCCCGGCCGGTCCCCCGAGACAATGGTCTGATGCCTCGTGTTGGCGATGCTGACTTCCACCGGTTCCGGGATATGGAGGCAGAGCGCCTCGACTTCAGCGGCGGACATGCCCAGGACCACTCCCATCGCTCCCTCGCACTCCTGGCTCTTGATGCAGCGATCGGCTGCCCGCATCAGCTCGAGCCCGGCTTCAAACCCCAAAACGCCCGCGGCCCATGCCGCGGCATAGAGCCCTGAGCTGTAGGGCGCGATGGCTGCTGCCCTGATCCCCCGACCCTCCAGCACGCTCACCACCATGCAGCTGACGGTGTAGACCGCCGCCTGAGCGGTGAAATCATCGTTGAGCGCCTCCCGGGGACCTTGCCGCATGATTTGGCCGAGTGGAATCTTCAAGTACCGCTCCGCCCGCGTCTGCAGGGCCCGGCACTCGGGGAAACGATCGGCCAGGTCATGCCCCATCCCCACAACCTGAGCCCCCTGGCCCGGAAACAGGAATGCACAGCGTGTCATGGTTGCGGACTTCCATCCATTCGTTGCAGTTGTACTCCCTCGGGAACGTTCATGTGGAAGAGACTCTCGTCCAGCGGCCGGTTCTCGGCGAGGTCCTGCAGCCACAGAGTGGTGCTGTCGCTGGATGGCGCAAGGATCTCGATCCTCTCGGGCAGCCAGGTCGCAATGTCGACCGTGACTTTGAGCTCCTTGATATGACGATCCTGTCTTCCCGACCTGGGGACGAGACTCAGCGAGACGCGACGGCTTCCGTCGTCGTCGGATGACGGCAATACCCGGACGTAGTAGATCTCCTTCAGGGATTGCACGTTTCCGGCGGCGCCCGACACCCGTCCCAGGATGCTCTCGCCTGACGGGTGTTTGAAAAGGCGTGCACGATGGAGATCGGGATAGTGGAGCATCAGCGATGCGCCATCCGCAATCGCCACAAGCGGCATGGGGTGGATGACTTCCCAGCGAAACCGTTCGGGAGGGATCCAGCAAAACACCCCCGAGGATTCGACGGGGCTGTTCAAGAGGCGGTTTTGCTTGACCTGGCGAAAACGACCGCTCAGGCTCTTCAGTGTTCGAGCCTTGGCCTGGGTCCGCTCCAGAACCTCCACTGTGGTGAACCACTCCGATTTCTCTTCTACCGGTTCTTGGCCATGAACCCTTGCAGGACATAACCAAAGAAGCACCAGCGTCAATGTGATTCCAACATGGCGGCGCCAGAACCTAACCAACGTCGCCCTCCCGCTGTGCGATGACTTCGTTCCAGGCTCTTCGAAATCCAATATTCATGGGAAGGAACAGCTGCATATTGCGTCTCAGCCCCCATAAACGTCTGGCGATGGATGGCCACGAGTACAGTCGCTGGTAGGCACGATCGAATCCATCCTGGAGTTGTCGGGGGGTCATCCTGTTCGGCGAAAACACCACATGATTCATGTCGTACCTGGTCCAGTCATGGTTGATGATCCTGCCTTCGTCACTCATCTTCCTGTACAGTCGGGTTCCGGGGAAGGGGGTCAGGATTGAAAACAATGCGGCATCCAGGCGGGTCTCCTCCGTGAAGCGGACCACGTCATCGAAGATCTCGGGAGTGTCGGAATCATTTCCGAAGATGAACGAACCCTGAATCCCGATGCCGTAGTCGTGAATGCGTTGAATCCTTTCCCGGTAAGTCTGAACGACGTTGAAGCTCTTTCCCATGTCCTTCAGGGTTTCCTGAGAGAGGGACTCGAAACCGATGAAGAGACCCATGCAGCCGCTCCTGCGCGCGAGTTCGAGCAGAGGGGGGTCCTTGGCCAGAGTGACGGCGCTCTGGCTGGCCCATTTCAGCCGGTAGGGGATGAGGCGGCGGAAGAGCTCCGCAGCGTATTTCCTGTCTCCCACGATGTTGTCATCCACGAAGAAGACGAAGCGCCCTTCGAGGGAGCGGATTTCGCGCTCGATCTCCTCCATGGGCCGCATCCGGTATGTATTTCCGAAAAACTGGGTGACCGAACAGAATTCGCAGTCGAAAGGACATCCCCGAGTCGTCTGGAGGGTGTTGATGAAGAAATATGCCTTTCGGTTCAGGAGATCCCGGCGCGGGATGGGAAGGGATTGAAGCGAGGGCAGCCTCTCGGAGCGATAGACCGGCTCGAGTTTGTTGTTCCGGGCGTCCCGCACAATTCCGGCCCAGAGGTTCTCGGCCTCGCCGATCACAACGGCATCCGCATGCCGGGCCGCTTCGTCGGGCATCATGGTGGCGTGAATGCCCCCCAACACCACCGGGATTCCACGTCTTCTGTATTCATCGGCAATCTCGTAACCCCTGGGGGCCAGGGGAGTCATGAGGGAAATGCCGACGAGGTCGGGCCCGGGCTCCCGGATCAGATCATCCACATTCTCATCAACGATCCTGATTCGGACGTCAGGGGGGGAGAGCGCCGCCAAGGCTGTGAGGGAAAGATAGGGAAAGCGGAAGACGACCTTGCTCCACAAGCTGCCCGACGGCCATTTGGGTATGATCAAGTCCACAAGATACAAAGCTTGCATGCCTCGCAAGGTTGCAACTTCCAGATCTCCAGCCTCATCGAAGAATTCGTTCCATCGATCAGATGGGAATTCGTTTTCACAGGCGATCAACGTGATACCACTGGTCCGGATACTGACGGATAAAACGCTCAAAAACCTTGGCAACCTGCTCCAGATTGTGTTCGAGTGAGGCTTCCCGATCACCGTCCCGACGCATGGGAAGGGCAGGCTCAATGACGCCACGATAACGCCCCGGTGCCTCCATGAGCGAAAAGGCGGGCACTACCGGTGAGCCCGTCGCCATGGCGAGCAGAATCGGGCCGACGGGAAAGGGGACGCTGCGGCCAAAGAACTTCACGCACTGACTCCGGTCCGAGAATACCCGGTCTCCCAGGACTGCGACAATCTCCCCCCGCTTCAGGACTCTGACCAGTTCAATGGTGTTGTACACGGAGTCGCCCAGTTCGATGACCCGAATACCGCGCCGATTGCGCAGATCATTGATGAGACTGTTCGTGAAGAGGCTGTTGTGCCGGAGGGTGACGACATTGATGGGATAACCCAGCGCCCGCAGACCGAGACCTCCGATTTCCCAATGGCCGATGTGGGCGGTCAGAAGAATGGCTCCGCGGCCTTGACTCAGTGCTTCGTCGAGGTGATGACGGCCCCTGTAAAGCTGAGCGAAGGACATGGATTGTTCAAGGGGCATGGTGAGCAGTCTGAAGAAGTCCACCATGTAGAAAGCATAGTTTTGGAAGAAGCGCCACAGGAGTCTCCTGCGGCCGATGGGGAGCCTGGATCCGTTGAAGACAAGTTTGAGGTTGCTTTCGACATTGCTCCTGTCCTCGCGCGAAAACAGAAAAACCAAAGCTCCCACCAGTCGAGCGAATCCATAAAGAACGGGGGTGGGGAGGATGCGTGCCACGGTGTGGGTCAGACGGTAAAGAAGCGGATTGTCCAGAAAGTGTTGACGCATTGAAAGGGTATTCCCCCGCCGGGTCAACTGCTGCGTGAAAACAGCAGCTCCCGAAACAGTCGCATCCAATCGTCGCGTGTGATTCAAGCCCCAGAACAGCGTTGGGAATACTAATCCATTTTGCAGGGTTTACAAAGAGGTTAGTCGAAGAACCATTGCGGTGAAGGAGAATCAAGGACTCAGGTTCATGCTGTCTTGCGGGTGTGACTGCGGCCGTCCCGCAGGAGCCTCAAGAGGCCGAATTTTCGAATGCGGTAGCCGATCTGTCTGAGGGTCAGCCCGAGCTCTTTGGCAGCCTGGGACTGATTCCACCGGTGCCTTTCCAGGGCGGCGACAATCTCCTTCTTCTCCATTTCCTCGAGCCGGGAGAGGGATTCGGGCCCGCTGGATCTGGCGGCAGGGGGCTTGGCGTGCAGGAAGGATGGGAGGTCCGAGATATCGATTTCGGGCCCTTCCACCATAATGGCCAGTCGCTCGATGAGGTTTTCCATCTCCCTCACATTTCCCGGCCAGTCGTAGCGTGTCATCAACTCTAGGGCCTGCGGGGTGATCCTGAGCTTCTTGGCGTATTCCTTGGCGTTCTTCTCGACGAAATGTTCCACGAGGTAAGGGATGTCATCCTTTCGCTCGTACAGGGGAGGGACCTGGATGGGGAAGACGTTCAACCGATAGTACAGGTCCTCCCGGAAAGCCCCTTCGTTCACGGCTTCGCCAAGATTCCGGTTGGTGGCGGCGATAATGCGCACGTCCACCTTCCGAGTCTTCGTGCTGCCGAGGCGCTCGAATTCCCGTTCCTGCAGAAAGCGCAGCAGCTTGGCTTGCAACGCAAGGCCCAGTTCTCCAATTTCATCGAGAAATATCGTGCCGCCGTCAGCTTCCTCGAATCGCCCGGCTTTTGCCTTGTTGGCGCCCGTGAAGGCTCCCTTTTCATAGCCGAAGAGCTCCGACTCCAGAAGGTTTTCAGGGAGGGAGGCGCAGTTGACTTTCACGAACGGGCATTTGGCCCGCGGGCTGAGCTCGTGGACGATCCTCGCTATGAGGGTCTTGCCGGTCCCCGACTCCCCCAGCAGCAGAACGGATGCCTTGCTCGGGGCCACCTTGTCGATCATCTCCTGCACATGCTGCATGGCCGCGCTCCTGCCGACCATGAAGAAGTGGCTGTAGCGTTCCGAGATTTCCGCCCGAAGGGAGAGATTCTCACGGCGAAGCGTTGCCTCGCGCTCCCGCACCTGCTGGTTCAGGCTCACAAATTGAGCGATGAGTGTTGCCACAATGGTGACGAAGCGGATGTCCTCCTCGCCCACGTAGATGTTGACGAAGCGGCGCACGCCTTTGTCGTCGAGCAAGCGGTCCTTCATGCCAGGGTGGGCCTTCTCCAGGCCGTCGATCACGTCGCGCACGGTGGCGCCGCTGATCTTGACTGCTTCTTCTCCGCCCGTCAGCGAGCGCAGGGGGGTGGGGATGCGAACCGTGAAGTCCATGCTCTTCTCCTATCAGGCTGTGCAGATCCCAGACACGTAGCGGGATTCGGTCAAATCGGCGATTCGCCCGAGCCCGCACAGCGGGCAGTCGGGTCGGGGCGGCACCGCGGTGGCGCGCAGGCGGTCGGTCTTGCCGTCGTAGCTCAGGACGCTGCCGGCGGCGTCGCTGTCTCCGACCAGGAAGCGCAGGGCCAGATCCGCCATCAGCGCGCCGACCAACCCCACCACCGGTCCCATCACGCCCGCCTCCGAGCAGCCTTGCTGGGCACCGAGCGGGACGTCCAGGCATTGTCTGTGAAGATAGATTTGACCCCC
>CAZEOY010000285.1:0-5325 GCA_964513835.1 uncultured Syntrophobacteraceae bacterium | reverse complement strand
CGGAGATGAGAGGAGCAACCAGCGCAAAGGTCCCTTCTTCTGCCACCAGTCTCTTGATACTGTCCAGGCCAGTCTTCCCGCCTTCCCCATAATCGAGCGCCTGAAGCCGGATCCTGCGCCCGAAGACTCCTCCCTGGTCGTTGATCTCACGGAGGTAGGCTTCCATGGTCCCTTTGACCGCTTGACCAAGCTCCCTGTGACGACCTCTCAGGGGAAGCAGCGTGGCGATATCGAGGAATCCCTCACTCACCCCCGGATCCATGATCGTTCCCAGCCGTTTCACGAATGCGATGAGATCCCGGAGGTCTTCGCCGGACATCTTGTAGCGTGGCATGGCTGACGCCGGAGCCTCGATGGCTCCCTTCCCCACATACGCCAGGATGTCCCGCCCGGCCTCGCTGTCTCCCTTCAGGTAGATCCGTCTGCCCCGCTTTTCCTGAGCGGTGAGGGAGGCTGAGGAACTGGCGGACAAACCCACCAGCGCCGACAGAACGGCAAAGGCCGCCAGCACGATAACCGCAGGCCGATAGGCCCGGTTCCCTGCACCGGGCAACCCTCCCTTCACGGCCGTTCTCCTCGCCAATGAACTGGGATGGGGTTCATGGGGTTGACTCCGCCAAAGTGCTCAGGCCGTCCTTCAGGGCCATCACCGGCGCCGTCTCGACGAGCCTCATCCAGTGCCCGGTGCGGAGGTTCCCGATGAGGAACTGCCTCAGATGCCCCTCGGGCAGCTTCAGCGTGTTCCCCAGCTTGCGGTTGATGATGTCCAAATTCTCCGGTTTTCCCGTCAGGAAATACCAGCCCTTCCGGGGGTTGTAGCGCCTGGCATATTTCTGTATCTCCTGAAGGCCATCCCGTACGGGGTCCACACTCAGCGTCACGAGCACGATATCCTCCCCCATGGATTCACCCAAGTCCTTCTGGAGCCTGAAAAGACTGATGAGCGAAGGCTGAGCCGTCGGGCAATTCACGTAAAAGAAACTGATGACGGCCCGCTTCCCCTTCAGGAGATCCGAGTAGAACCGCAGTTCCTGCCCTTCGTGAGTCACGACGGGCAGGTCCGTGAAGTAATCTCGGTTCTGCTCATCGAGCTTCCGGCTCTCATGGGAAGAGTCCGTGCCGGCGCCCGGTTGCGAGTGCAGGACAGCGCACGAAACGAACAACATGAACAGGATCAGGCCCCACCGTCCCAGGCTCGCCTTCCTGGTCGGAAGGCCGGCCACGCGCGGTCGGCTATTTATGAGACATGAGCTGCCGTCATTCACCGTCGATCCATCTTCCATCTTCAACGCCGGGAGCAATCGTTCTGAGGGGCCTCAAGGTCACCGGACAATCAGGGAGCGGGCTTTGAAGCAAGGGCCTTTTCCAGCTGCCCCAGCAGCTGCTCGGGGGTCGGGAATCCATGAAACCTTCTCCATTCACACCAGGAGCTCCCCACCATCGTGATGGGGATATGGTTGTGCTCCTCCAGATTGGTTGAAAACAGAACCCCCACGCCCAAGAGGACCTGCCCCAGACTGTTGCGATCACCGCTCAGAAAAACCCACCCGGGCCTGGCTTTCTGTTTCTTGGCGTAGGCCTTGAGGCGCACCGGAATGTCAGTCCTTGGGTCCACCGTGACAGAGACCAGGACCACCTCCCTGCCCAGCCTCTCTCCCAGCATATCCTGCAGCCGCGTCAAAACGAAAATCAAGATGGGAAACGAAGTCGTGCAGGTGGTATAGAACGGAATGACCACGGCGGCCCGGTCGCCGATCACATCGCTCTTGAACCTGACGCGTCCTCCGTCCTGGTCGATCAGCTCGACGTCATGCAGCTCGACCTTGACGTGATCCTCTTTGGCCCCATCGGTCCTGGCGGCCGAAACCTGCCCCGGATCTGCTCCCCGCAACAGGCTGCAAGCCAGGCCCATTGCGAGGAAAAGCCTGAAGACCTGTGACCGGTTCCTCTCCATCATGAACACCTCAACGGGCCGGTCCAAATCCATCCCGTTCCTGAGCTCCCCGCCCTCGCGATCCTTTCCGAGGTGCTCCACGACCAGCTCGAGGGTGATCCCCTCGCGGCTGATTGTCCGGCCGCTCTCGATACCGGAGACCTTCGCCTTTTCGGTTTCGGCCGCATTCCCCGGTCCACTCCAGTACAGCGCCAGGAGGAGTGGCAGCAAACCCGGGAGCAGCACACGCAGTGTTCTTTTCAAAGGCCGCTCTTTCTGGCGCGTCTTCAAATGATCCATCCGGTGTCTGCCATGGAAAAAACCTCTCGGCTTCCGAAAAATCCAATGGATTCTTTATAATCACGCGTTGGAGCCTTCACAATTCAAAAGAGCAGGGGCGGCCACAAACGCGACCGCCCCAAACCCTTCCGAATGCCGGCCACAGAATCCGTGCCGGAAGGGCGAACGGGCAGCCAACGCCACTTGGCTCCCTGTCACCGCACTCTGGAGATCCCCCAAAGGCCTCCCACCTGTGTGAAAGGTGAGACGGGAACCCCGGGAAGCAGTCTTCCATCGGCATCCAGGTCCGAGCTCTGAAGGGTGTGAGAAAGCGGGTTCAAATCGATGCCCAGGGCATTCACCTGCTTGTTGAACTGGGGGAAGGCCTGCAGCACGTTGATTTCGTCATGGAAGACGATGGTGAATTCCCGAAAAGGCTCCTCGCGCCGACGCGGGGTGGCGTCATCCGATCCCGGAGGAACCAGGGCCGCCACGGCTCCGTTGCTGTAGGCCAGAAAGATCCCCTCAAGCTCCGCAAAGAATCACTAAACCTTCCTCTGACCTGGAGCTCCCACTGAACTGGGGTTGTTGCCGACTGCAGAACCGTCGCTTTCGATCCCACCCACCAGCTGCAGCCCTATGACATGAAATGAAGCATCTCGAGTCGCGGGCTGTTCAAGATTCTTAGGGGTGGAAGCCAGCAGATTCAGAAAGCGCACTTCCAATATGTCACCCGCATTCATCCGCAGAACGAGGGGGCGCGGCCGCTTGTCCACACGCAACCGAACCTGCCCGGGCACCAGTTGGACACCGGGTGAGGTCGCTGGAACGCAGTTCAGCATGGCCCCATCACAGGCATCGATGTCCCGACGGAGAGCGAAAATCATCCCATGGGGTGTGACGACCCCCATGCGGTTGTAAATGATCGGCTGATCCAGGGCCACGACATTGGCGACAACCGTCCGGGGAGCTCCAGCTCGACGCCGCTGAGCCTCCACGTCCGGCACATCCAGACACAGGCTCAGCGCAATCGCGACCAATGCCAAAAGCCTCCAATTCTCGATGATTCGGTTCATGGCGTCCCCTTTCGGTAAATCTCAGCTGAGATCGCGAGCGGGTTGGCCACGAATTCGCTCAGCGTCCCCATGGGTTACGAAGATCCCTCACCCTGCCCCGGGATGATGCAACTGCCAGGTCAAATTGCAGTAAGTAGTTACATGGTTATACTTACGCAATTAATGCCTGAAACGAAGATTACTACTGAGGTCAAAAGAGTAAATGAATAGTAGGTAGGATTCTGCACTGACAAGAAGCGACTAAGGTATGGCTGAAACTATTCACGGGCGAATAGTCACTGATGATCATTCGGGTGGGGGATTACTCCAGGTGGTTCATACATAACCATTGTCCAATGCATACTTGATGAGATCCGTGTTCCGTCGAAGATTCAGCTTTCGCTTGATGTTGGCGCGATGGTTCTGAACGGTCATGGTGCTGATGAACAAAACCTGGGCGATTTCCTTGCTCGATCTTCCCTCAGCCACCAGCTTGAGCACTTCCCGCTCCCGCGGGCTGAGGGGGTCATGGTCGAGATTCGCTCCCCGGGATTTCAGCACGAGAAGGTCCGTCACCTGATCGGCAACGAGCGGAGATATGTAGAACTTCCCGCGCTGTATGGTCCGGATGGCCGTCACGAGATCGTCATGGGCGTCTTCCTTGAGCAGGTAACCGTCCGCACCGACAGACATGGCGTGATACAAATACTGCTTGGAATTGTGCATGGTCAGGATGAGGACGCTGGTTTGGGGAGAAACCTTCTTGACCTCGTGGGTGGCATCAAGTCCCTGGATCTTCGGCATGGCAATGTCCATGATCACAAGATCCGCTGAAATCCTCTTGATCATCTCCAGCAGCTCGAAACCGTCTCCCGCCTCTCCAACCACTTCAATGTCCGCGTCCTTCTCGATGAGGCTCCGAATGCCCTGTCGAAACAGAGGATGATCGTCGGCAATGATAACACGATAGGAAGCCATGGCCCTTCCTTTCAAAAGTTCGCACACTCAGCTGTGTCGAGCGAAACGCCCCTTGAGCTTCTGCAATACCCTGCAGAGGCCAATGCGAATACCCCGCCCCAAAGCCAAACCCGCTTTCTCAAGGCCATCAGGTCAGTGGCACTTTCAGCGTCAGCCGTGCTCCCTCCCCCGGTTTACTTTCAATATCGAATTCGCCCTGGAAGAACTTGACCCTCTCCTTGATGGTTGGAAGCCCCAACCCCCTCCATTCATCCTGGGCTCTGTTCACGGCTGCCGGATCGAAACCTCGGCCGTTGTCCACGATGGTGAAGACCGCCCAATCCTCATGCAGCTTGACGTCGACGGTGACACAGGTAGCGTTGGCATGCTTGCCAATATTGGTCAAGGCCTCCTGGAACACCCGGTAGAGATGAGTCTGCACCTGAGGTGCGAAGAGGTCATCCACATTGTCGATGGATATGGAGCAGCATTCGACCCGGAAATGCTTGCAGAACTCGTCCACCAGGTGTCTCAGAGCTGCAGTCAGCCCCAGATCGTCCAGAACGGAAGGACTGAGGGAATGGCTGAGGCGGCGGATCTTGTCAACGACATCGTCCATGTGGTCCAGCATTTCCTGGCAGCCGCCCTGGAGGTTTTTGAGCTTTGCCGGCACGTCCCGCTTGAGGCTTCCCATCTTCAATTTCAGGAATAACAGCGATTGGCCCAGTTCATCGTGGACTTCCTGGGAGAGGCGCTTGCGCTCCTGCTCCTGAGCGACCAGGATCTCCGAGGCCAGGCGACGCAGGTTCTGCTCCGACTCACGCAGCGCTTCCTCAGCCGAGCGTCGTTCAGTGACATCGATACCGAGCTCGAGGATCAGGTCCGTCCCATCAATATCCTGGAATGGGTAGTCGTAGATTTCGTAAACCCTCCCGTTCTTGAGCCGGCATTCATGTTTGGAAGGGTGTTTCATCCGCGTCAGATAGTCCGGCGGGCAATCCTCGCAGGGATGGTCGGTTCCCCGGAGCACTTCGAAACAGCGAGGATGATTTTCGAGCTCGAACTCCCGCCGGACAACCTCGTTGGCAAACCGGATGCGGT
>CAZEOY010000284.1:4760-5336 GCA_964513835.1 uncultured Syntrophobacteraceae bacterium | reverse complement strand
GGTGTCGTACAACTTGAAAATGAGCGCTCCCGGGATGACCTTCTGTCCTTCCTCCTGAATCCGCTTGATTTCGTTCTGGAGCAGCCGCAGCCCGTTGTCCAGAGTCTCGCTGAAACGCTCTTCCTCGTTGAGAATGACGCGGCTGATGTAGCTCCTGCTTTCCAAAAGCTCCGGGTAGGTGTCCCGCATGGACTCCATGACGGCCAAGGCGGTCTCCGACAGGAAGGGCCGGTCCAGCCCCAGGTACCTGCCGTGCCGCAGGGCCCGCCGAATCACCCGGCGCAGCACGTATCCCCTGCCTTCATTGCTGGGCAGAATCCCGTCCCCGATGAGAAATGCCGCGGCACGGCTGTGATCGGCGATAACCTTGACCGAAACGTCCTTCTCCTTGTCGTTGCCGTAGCGATAACCGCTGAGATCCGCCACACGGCTCCGGACGGGTGCAAAAAGATCCGTGTCGTAATTGGAGGGCACCCTCTGCATAACAGCCGCCACCCGCTCGAGCCCCATCCCCGTGTCGATGATCGGCTTGGGGAGCGGCTCCAGCACTCCATCGTCCCTCCGGTTGAACTGCAT
>CAZEOY010000284.1:0-4750 GCA_964513835.1 uncultured Syntrophobacteraceae bacterium | reverse complement strand
GGTTCCAGAGCTCCAGATAACGATCGCAATCGCAGCCGGGTTTGCAGTCGGGCCGCCCACAGCCCATTTCCGGACCCTGGTCGATGAGGATCTCCGAGCAAGGGCCGCAGGGACCCGTGTCCCCCATGGCCCAGAAGTTGTCTTTGGTCGAGAAAGCCAGGATGCGGTCTGATGGGAGGTATCGCGCCCAGAACTCGCGTGCCTCCTCATCGGGGCCGAGCCGCATCGCTTCGTCCCCTTCATGGATCGTCGCGTAAAGCTTGTCCTGAGGGAGCCCCATGACGCCGGTCAGAAAGTCCCAGGCATAATCCACCGCATCACTCTTGAAGTAATCGCCAAAGGAGAAATTGCCCAGCATCTCGAAAAAAGTGTGATGCCGCGCCGTCCTTCCCACATTCTCGAGGTCGTTGTGCTTGCCTCCGGCCCGCATGCATTTCTGGCTCGTCGCGGCCCGGACGTAGGGACGGTGGTCTTCACCCAGGAAGCAGCGCTTGAACTGAACCATCCCCGCGTTGGTGAAGAGAAGGGTCGGGTCGTCGTGGGGGATCAGGGACGAGCTCTTGATGACGGAATGCCCCCGATGCTGAAAGAAATCGAGGAAGGCCTTTCGGATCTCACTGGCTTTCATAGTCTCTCCTCAAATGAGCGATCACTCCGCTGCGCCCGCTTGGTCCGGACCGCCGAGGACGCTCAGGTCATGCATCTGCCGGATCTTTCCTTCAATGGTCTCCAGAACCTCCGGGTGCTCACGTATGAAGCTCTTGGCATTCTCCCTGCCCTGTCCCAACCGTTCTCCTGCGTAAGAATACCAGGTTCCGGATTTCTCGACGATCCCCGATTCCACAGCCAGATCCAGAAGATCCCCCTCCTTGGAGATGCCTCTTCCGTATATGATGTCGAACTCGACCTCTTTGAACGGCGGCGAGATCTTGTTCTTCACGACCTTGACCCGGGTCCGGTTCCCGATGATCTCCTGGCCGTCCTTGATGGGGCCGACACGCCGGATTTCCATGCGCATGGTCGCGTAAAACTTGAGCGCATTGCCGCCGGTGGTCGTCTCGGGCGAACCGTACATGACACCGATCTTCATGCGGATCTGGTTGATGAAGATGACGCAGGTCCTGGACTTGGAAATCGAGGCCACGAGCTTGCGAAGGGCCTGGCTCATGAGGCGCGCCTGCAGACCGACGTGGGGATCGCCCATTTCGCCTTCGATTTCAGCCTTGGGCACCAAGGCCGCCACGGAATCCACCACGATCACGTCGACGGCATTGCTGCGAACGAGGATTTCGGCGATTTCCAGGGCCTGCTCCCCGTAGTCCGGCTGGCTGATGAGGAGATCCTCCACCTGGACGCCCAGCTTGCGCGCATAGTGGACGTCGAGCGCGTGCTCGGCGTCGATGAATGCGGCCACACCGCCCATCTTCTGGGCTTCGGCAATGACATGCAGAGCCAGTGTGGTCTTCCCCGAGGACTCTGGCCCGAAGATCTCGATGATGCGGCCCCTGGCAACCCCTCCGATACCGAGAGCGACATCCAGCGAAAGGCATCCCGTGGAAATGACCGGGATGGCAGCCGGCTGAGCATCTCCCCCCAGCCGCATGATGGACCCCTTGCCACATTGCCGCTCGATCTGGGACATCGCCGTGTCAATCGCTTTGCTTCGGTCATCTGCTGCAGCCATGTGGGACCTCCCTCCCTCTATTTGAAACCGCCAGGGCCTGTCCGCCTCCTCACTGTTCGGAAGAGCGCCGAAACAGGGTCATGAATCGTCGTCACCGGTGGGAATGCGCCGGCAGTGGAGATGCGCCGGCAAAGGCACTGGCCGAAAGGCGTCGGCACGGGGAGAACGTCCCGAGAAGCGGGAAGCGGCTGCAGCCCAGAGGGTTCAGTCGTCCACCTTCCCGGTCAGAGCAGCTCGGAACAGGGGCGTGTACCGGGCGCCTTGCGGCATCAACTCGCTCTTATACAATACCAATTCCGTGACGTCAAAAGCTTCAGCTTCAAACCCCTGCCGGCTGATCAGCGCCTCCTGCAGGGCCCGCTGATGCTGTCGGCCTTTGACCCGCCCAAGGGTCAGATGCGCTCGGAAAGCCCGATCCTCGGGCTCGAACCCCAGGGGTGACAGGGCATTCTCGACGCATTTCTGGAGCGAGAAAAGAGCCTTTTCGTCTCCCCGAAGCCCAACCCATACAACACGCATCTGTTTGATGGTCGGAAACGCTCCACAGCCGAAAGGCTGCAGCCTGAACGGGGGGCACGCAGCCGACACGGGCGCCAAAGCCCCCTGGATGGCATCGATCTGCTCGGGCGGAACATTTCCAAGGAATTTCAAGGTGAGATGGATCCGGTCGGCCTTGATCCAGGATACAGGGGCTTGAGTCCTCTGCAGCTCACGGGTGAAGGCCGCCAATGCCTCCTGAGTCTTCAGCGGAATGTCCAGTGCGACGAAGCTACGAATCATGGCTCAGCACCCTCCAGAGCAGGGCCAGAGCAGCCTGAGCGGCACACTCCTGCACCATTTCACGGTCCCCGCTGAACAGGTGTCTTTCGACCACCGTTCCAGCGGGGATCGAGCAGCCGATGAAAACGGTCCCGACAGGCTTTTCCAGACTGCCTCCGGTGGGACCGGCAATCCCCGTGATGCCGAGAGCCGCTTCGACTCCGGCACGTCTGCGGGCTCCCTCCGCCATGGCAGCGGCCACGGGCTCGCTCACCGCCCCATGATCGATGATGAGCCTCTCGTCCACACCCAGAAGATCCGACTTGGACGCATTGCTGTATGTGATGAATCCTCGCTCGTAATAATCCGAAGCTCCCCCGACCCCTGTGATCTTGCGGGAGAGAAGACCACCCGTGCAGGATTCGGCCGCGCTCATCCTCCAACTTCTTTTCCGAAGCAGCCTTCCGATGGCCACCTCCAACCCTTCCTCATCCCGCCCCACCAGATGGTTTTCGCCCAGCCTCGCCACCACCTCCTCTTCGACACGGTGAGCCAGTTCATGGGCTTCGGCTTCGTCGTCGCCCGAAGCGAAGAGAGTGATCCAGTTCTCCCCGATCTGAGGCAGATACCCGATCTGAACCTCGGGGTGCTCCTCGCCCAGGCTCTTCAACAGCTGATTCATGGACGATTCGGCAAGGCCGTGGAAGCGCAGCACATGCTTCACATGATGCCTTCGGTGCGGGAACCTAGCCTCGAGGTCCGGGATCACCTCGTGCTCCATGAGCCACCTCATCTCGTGAGGGACCCCGGGAAGAAAATAGCAGGGAACCGTTTCGTGCTCCAGAGCATACCCGGCCATGCCGAGCCCGATCTTGCGCGCTCCCCGGGGGAGTCGGGCCATGCGGGCTACCTGTTCGCTCCAGGGTCGTCCTCGCTCGGCCAGTCTCTGCTGCAACCACTCGACGTAAGCCGGGTCAGGCAACAGCGGCCTTTCGAACGCGCGCGAGACCGCTTCGGAGGTCCGGTCATCGTCCGTTGGCCCTAGACCGCCCGTCACGATGACAAAATCCGACACCCCGATGCCCTTTTTAAGCAGAGGAATGATCTTCTCCTCATCATCGCCAACGACTTCCATGCCGGAAAGCAGAAAACCTCTCGATCGCAGTTCGATGGCGATATACTGAGCATTACCGTTTGGAATGCTCCCAAAAAGAATTTCATCGCCGATGGTGATGAGAGCACCAATAATATCTCGTGTATCCAATGACATACCTCCCACCTCGGTCTCAGGACAATTTTGCTGGAGTGGCCCATAATGTTAACAATTCTGTACATGTCGACTGAGTCTACTCGCATTGCTCCATGGCGCACGTCCCTTCATGACCCAAACCGGCGCAGACCGCAAGATTTGAATGAAATACCGGTTTTCCGTTGGCAGCATCATCTTGCCGGGAAAATGGTTCAAGGAAGTGCAATTGATTGAAGTTACAGCGTTTTCACTGCTCACGTATCGCGCAGAGCGAACGGTTGCCGCCGTAACTTTCGGATACCCGGCTCCGGATGGACCCAGGGTGATTTGTGTACTCGAAATGTCGCAGGAAGAGCACTGCGGGGGGACGGTGCGCGCTCAGAAGCCCACAGCGAAGGATATTCCATGAGGGATGGTCGATCTGATCGAGGCCCGCGACGAGCCACGACGGCTGACCCCGGCACAGATCAGAGGCTTTCGGGCGTCAGCACCAGCGGTCCACACCCTGCAGGATGAGAAACCCTCCGATGAGCAGCGCACTGCTCCCGATCAGAGGATCATAGGGCACATGGAGCAGGCCCACCAGCCCAACAACTATTCCCAGTGCAATCTGCAAGGACGTATTCATGGCTGCCTTCCATCTCAGTATCATCGCGCATCCTTTCGCTCATGTTCCATGGCGCCCGGATGAACAGCAACTTGCATGCCAGAATATGCACCCCTTTCCCGTGCAGCATCAAAGGGTCGGCGCTCTCGTTTCAATGATGATATTTCGAAATTTTCACACACACTCGATCTCCTGCTGAGGTTCAGTAAACGTTGGAGCTGGGAGCGTGGCTCCCCGCGGGCGGGGGGGCGTTCGTGAACCCGACTTCAGGGCGAGCCGCAAGCTGAGAGGAGCCTGAGAGGAGCCTTGACTTCCCCAACACTTTGGCCTACAAATAGTGGCCAAGAAATGCGCGGTTTGAAACCGCGTGAGTGAGCAAACCATAATTCACCGATCAATGAGAGCCAAGAAGGTTCGGGATGATGTGCCTGACGCCTTTTTGGCTTTTGTT
>CAZEOY010000283.1:4964-5339 GCA_964513835.1 uncultured Syntrophobacteraceae bacterium | reverse complement strand
TTTCCTGGGCTTCACGCCGTCGCCGCATATCCGCGATCCCCGTATCCTCCTGGTGACGGTGTCCGAAGAAGATATTCAGGCCCTCGGCGCCTGGCCTCTGCCGGACGGGACCCTCGCCCGGCTCCTCCAGAATCTCCGGAAGCACGAACCGCGAGCCATAGGGCTCGACATTTACCGGGATATTCCCGTCCCACCGGGAGGAGAGGAGCTGCGGGCACTCTTCGCCGAGAACCGGAATGTGGTCACGGTGAAGAAGCTCCGGGACCGTTTTTCGCCCGGGGTTCCACCTCCCTATGTGGTGTCCGACTCCAATCTCACGGGATTCAATGATTTGCTCGTGGACCCCGACGGCGTTGTGCGCCGGGGGCTCCTTTA
>CAZEOY010000283.1:0-4954 GCA_964513835.1 uncultured Syntrophobacteraceae bacterium | reverse complement strand
CTGGTCGACGACGGCCGCCAGGTCACTACGGCGTTTTCCCTCCTTCTGGCCCAGCTGTACCTGCAGCACGAGGCGATCTTTCCCGAGGCGGATTCCACCCACCCCGAATGGCTGAAGCTTGGGAAGCGAACCTTCTGCCCTCTGGAAGCCAACGACGGCGCTTACGTTCGTGCGGACATGGCCGGCTACCAGATGTTGCTCGATCTCTCATCGGTGACGTCAGGTTTTTCCCGGATTTCCGTGAGGGATGCCCTGGCCGAGGATTTCCCCCGGGAGCTTGTTCGCGACCGAGTCGTTCTCATCGGTTCGTGGGCTGAAAGCACGAAGGACCTCTTTCTTGCGCCTGTCTCGCTGCAGCGGAATTCCAGCAGAATGATCTCGGGTGTCGAGATCCACGCCTCCGTGGTGAGCCAGCTGCTGGGGGCGGCCTTGGACGGTACTCCGGGCATGTCGTTTTTTTCGGAAAACGCCGAGGCTCTCTGGATCTGCTTTTGGGGACTGGTGGGTTGTGGGATGGGGATGAGAATTCGGTCGCTGGGGTGGTTCCTCATCTGGAACGGGGCTGCCCTGGCTTCTCTCATTTTTGCAAGTTTGCTGCTCTTTCTCAAAGGATTCTGGGTTCCGGTGATTCCCGCCGCAGCTGCGGAATTCGCCACATCAACGTGCATCACGGCGTACCTGGCTCACCGGGAGAAGTCCCAGCGCGCCCAGCTCATGCGGATGTTCTCGTGCCACCTCTCCCATGAAGTGGCGGAAACCCTCTGGGAGCAGAGAGACCAGTATCTGGAGGGCGGTCGCCCCCGCGCCCAGGAGCTCACCGCCACGGTGGTCTTCACCGACCTCAAGGGATTCACGTCCATTGCGGAGAGCATGGATGCCCAGGCCCTCATGGACTGGCTGAACGAGTTCATGGCTGCCATGACCAGAAAGGTGATGGATCAGGGGGGCGTGGTCAACAAGTACATCGGAGACGCCATCATGGCTGTTTTCGGAGTGCCTGCTCCGCGGGCCGGCGAAGAGGAAATCTCGCGGGACGCCCGGAACGCCGTGCGCTGTGCTCTGGCGATGAAGGATGAGCTGGAGCGACTCAATGGACAATGGACCGCCCGGGGTCGGCCGGTCATGAAAATGAGGATTGGCATCCATACGGGGCCGCTCATGGTCGGATGTGTTGGCGCCGAGGAGCGTTTGGAGTATACGGTGATCGGCGACACGGTGAATATCGCCGCCCGGCTGGAGAGCTTCGACAAGGAGTTCGATGCGGAAAGCGTTTGCCGCATCCTGATTTCCGGGCCGACAAAGCGACGGCTCAACGGCATCGTTGCCACCCGGACTGTGGGACGGGCTTTGTTGAGAGGGAAGGGCGAGGAGCTGTCTATCTTTCAGGTTAAGGATCCTGGGGAATTGAAGCAGGAGGCGGAGGCATGAAGCAATCCATTCCTTTGGTTTCAGCGGTTTTGGTTCTTTTCTGTGGAGCGGGCCTGGTCCATCCTGTCGGTGCGTGGGGCCAGAGCACGGAACGCGGTCCCTCGGTATCGGCCGAGTCTACCCCGGCCGCCGGTCAGACCCGTGCGCAACCCCCTTCCGTGGTCTATAGACCGCCTCTGCGCGGTGCTCCCGCCGATCGTGTCGGCGGAGGGACCCGGAGTATCGGCATCGAGGAATTGCCGCAAGTGATGGTCTTGGCCCCCGATCATCCCGGCCTGACGACTCAACCGCGGCCCGATCTTTTCTGGTACATTTCCAGGCCCACGTCCAAGCGGGTTGATTTCATGCTGAAGGATGAGCAGACTGGCGTGACGGTGTTCACCTCGGTGCTTCCCAGCCCTCAAACTGCGGGCATCCAGCGTATCAGTCTGTCGGAATTGAAGGTCGATCTCGACGTCGGAAAGGACTACCGGTGGATTGTCAATGTCGTCCTCGACCCCCATCGTCCATCCAGGGACATCTTTTCTGCGGGCATCATTCGCAGGATGGATGGCCCGAAGCTTCCGACGGAGATGATCCAGGGTGACGATAAGATCCTCGCTGCTGCATGGTACGCCGGAGAGGGGTTGTGGTACGACGCACTGGAAGCCATCGGAAGGGCCGTCGATGCGGCGCCGTCGGATAAGCTCTACAGGAATGTGCGGGCAAGTCTCCTCGACCAGGTCGGGCTGTGCCAGGCGGCCCGGTTTGAGATGACGAACTGATTTCCCGGGTGTCGGGCGGCATTGCATCTTCGCGCGGGCGCTGGAGCGGAACCTGGGTGCATGAAGGCGGACATGGCTGTGAATTGCGGCATGAAGGTCATTCCATGGGGAGGGAGGGATAGAGAATGGACCCGAAAGTCAAGGCTGCCATCGAGGGTGCGGTGAAAGCGGAGCCCTTCGCCCAGGCTCTGGGAATGGAGCTCATCGAGCTGGATGGAGAGCATTCCGTCGTCGAGATGAACTATATTCCCGAAAAGATGGACAATATCTATCAGCGGGCTCACGGGGGGGCCGTATTCGCTCTCATCGACGAAGCCTTCGAGACCGTCTGCCAGAGCGACGGGACCATCGCCGTGGCCCTCAATGTGAACGTGACCTACGTGGGAAGTCCGGACCCCGGCTCTCGCTTGCGCGCCGAAGCACTGCAGGTGAATCGAACCAAGAAAACCGCCCTCTACGACATCCGGGTCACCGACCAGAACGGCCGTCTCCTGGCCACCTGCCAGGCTCTCGCCTTCCGCACCGGAAAACCTATCCCCTTCCTGTGAGCCTCAGCCCCGCATCCCGCTGACGCCACCGCTCACCCTGCGCGTGACAATCCCCGCCCTTGGAATCGATGCGGTGTTGGATACCCGCCGCAAAGGCACAAAGGGAGCAAACGAGGACACCAAGCCTCAAAGAGGTCCCAATGCCCTCAAATCGGAGCGGCGTTTCCTTCATGTAACCTCGGGGGAACCCTCCCCTCTGAGCTCGCAATCCTCAAGCAGAAACCAGAAGCCGGAGGTCAGAAACCCGAAACCCGAAACCCGAAATCGTCCTCCTACCGGTAGCTGAAGGGATAGAGGCGGTTCCGTGTGCGTTGGACGGTTTCGAGGACGGTGCGCCAGTCGGGGGCATCGAGAAGCTCACGGAAATGGTCCAGGTTGAGGCTCGATGACCTGAGTCGACCAGCCGGTCGAGCTCGATGCATTCCCGGTGTATCATTGCGGGCAGCAAGGTTGGCATCATGTTGCGCTCCTCTCATCGATGTCCGTTCCACCTTTCGGGTGATCGCTCAGGGTCGGTGCCCTTCGGTCGATTCCAGAGTCAGGAGCAGCCATCCGAAAGGCATCGGAGGCTTCCCATTCTCCATGACACATCGGGTGCGCGTGGCGCCCATTTCACGGATGGGGCTCCTGGCCTAAGCATTGTACCCTTCCCGCAGCTCGTCGACGGAGAGGGACTCCGAAATGCGAGTAGCGTCCGATACGCAGCAGAATCCGCTGTTTTTGCCCCTGGCGCCAGTATCGGTTTTCGGGATCGATGATGAAAGTCGGCGCATCCGGCTGAGGCTCCCTTCCTCGTGGGAACAGTCTGTGCAAGGTCTGCCAGCCGCTCCCGTTGGAGGCCCGACCGTCGAACTTGTCGGCTTCGGCCAGCATGCGGCCCCAGTAGAAGCGGTTGCAGGCCTTGACGACGGTTTCAAAGTCCAGGGTTCTGCCCAAAAGAGCCTTGACCCTCGGATGCTGCATGGCCGTGTCGTCCAGATGGATGCTGACCGTGAAGGCCGGCGGTGTCCAGCCCTCGCGCGAAGGGTCGATGTGTCCCCTCAAAAATGACTGGATGGCCTTGAGATCCGCCCGATCCAGGAGCTCCTCGAAGCGGCGGATCTCCGCCGCTTGCAAACCATTCATAACTTCCGTGGGATTGAAGCGAATGAGAGAATTTTCATACAGGGCGAATTCCAGGGGGTCGATCTCTAGCCCCGCACCCACGTGAATGGGTGTGAGAGCCTGGGCTTTGAATCGGCAGATGGTCATGGATTCACCTCCGAAAAACGAAGCGGCAGGTGCAGGGCGTGATGGCGCACACCCGCCAGGGCCGGGTCATGGTGCACCCCTCTCAGCAGCGCGCCGTACGGACCCTCGTCCAGCATGTCGAAAGCAGCACCGGGGCGCGCCATCAGTATCGGGTATCTGAACGCGCTGAAATCTCCTTTGGCAAAATCGCCCCCGAGCTTCCCGAAATGCACGTGCTGCTTGTATCGGGGGGTTCCCATATTCTTGGAGAGGACCCCATGAGAGAGGCTCATGGCCCTGTGCCCGTTTCCTGAAAACAGGTTGCGCTCTTCTTCGATCCTGAAAGCGAGGTGACCGTTGCCTATGCTCGCGTTGGCCCCGAAGCCGTTTTGGCCGATGAACGAAAACAGAGTCTCCAGGCGCTCCCTGCAGTGATGAGGGGTAGCGAGGAACAACTGAAAACGACTGTTCTCCGCTGGAAATGCCACTTCCTCGAAATACAGCCCCCCCGCCTCGGGAGTGGTCCCCGTGAGGCGATCGATACGATTGTGTGCCTTCAATTCGGGAATCTCGGCCGGCGAGCTTTCGTCGGGGATGGGCCTTTCCCTCCTGAGCGCTTCGGTCAGCGCCTCCTCACTCATCCCGTTCCGGAGCAGCAGGAACAGTGCCTCGGAGACATAGGAAACTTTCCTAACCTGTTTGTCCCGCTCCATTTCCTTCAGGGTCAGGGCTGTACCCCGCCTACCGGACGGCCGAAGGAGCGGACGGGGAAGTCTTCCCACGGGCATCCGGCTCGACAGGAGCCAGGGAGCGCTTTCCTGCTCTTCCATCCATTGGTTGAAGGAAGCCTCCCCCTCGAGGTATCGGATGGCCCAGGCCAGATGCCCCCAAATTGTTCCTGAAACGAGCGCCGTGGAAAGTGGACTTTTCCTATGAACACAAATGTCAGTTGGATCGTTACCTGGCAATGAATGGTGCGTTCCA
>CAZEOY010000282.1:1643-5405 GCA_964513835.1 uncultured Syntrophobacteraceae bacterium | reverse complement strand
AGGACCTCCTCATCGGACACCGGCGCCACGCCGGGATCCAACAGCAGAATTCGATCATAGACGCCCAAGTTGATCCGTGCATCGGTTTCATCCCAGCCTTGCGCATCCATGATGCTCCGCCAGGAGCGAATCCACCCCGGAGTTAAGATCAGGGTTCGGTTCTTCTCCAGCCCGCGGGTACGTTCGCCGCAAAAGGCCTCGATGCAATTCTTGATCTCCGGAAGACCGGCACCGTGACGTCTCGCCAGTCGGCATATGTCCGGGTGGCATCCGCTGCCGAACAGGAGCCTTATGTCTCGACCGGTTTCAGTGGCTTCGATCAATTTCTGGTTGAGTGCCGCCTCCATTCGGTCAAGACTGGCGTGCAGACCTGTATCGATCCATTCCACATCGCAGTCCATGCCATCGGGGAGGACAGCACTCAGTTCATCATGAAAGACCCTGCAGGCAATGAGAAGTTGTCGTCGGGACACGGTTCACCCCCGGTTTGCATGAGTCGGGTTCGGTTAATGCGTTTCCTACGATCCGGTGCATGAAGAAGTATCCCATCTGATAAGGGTTTTCTGTAGGGGATGCTACAAAGACGCAGAAAAAGTCATCATGTAGCTTGCACTACAGAAGTGTCCCTCTCGGGCTGTTACACTCGTCCCCACAATCATGGAAGACGAGAGGAGGTGAGTGAAAATGCCGAAATGTGGGATTTGTGGGGGTGATGCGCCCAAGCAGCCGTGCATCACGGAGGATGGGAAGTGTGATCTTTGCGGGAAGAAGGTAACTCTGGAGAAGGAAGAGAAAGAGAAGAAGTAAAGGATGGGATGGTCTGATGGCTCTCTTCTCGCCCGGAGATCCTTCGCCGCTCATATTCAGAGCCTTCAGGCCATCCAGCTCCATCGGAGCGCACGATAGTGACTTTGATTCGTGAGCTGCCTGCAGATTGTTGGACCAGTCATGTCACACTGAAATGAACAGGGTCAAGAGGGAGGATACTGTGGGTTGCCTTTGTGAGGAACTGATCGGGAAGGGGATGGAGCTCTCGTCCAACTGCATTGGAAACCTGTGGGTCTTTCAGAATCTTCATCCTGAAGAGCTGGCAGCCCTTGCCCAGAGAGCCATGCGAAAGGTCCACGAGAGGGGGGAGTTCATTTTCATGCAGGGGGACAAGGCGAATACGATGTTTCTGCTGAAGGCCGGAAGAGTCAAACTCAGCAAGACGATGGAGGACGGAACCGAGATTACCCTGGATATCCGCAAGGCTGGGGACTTCCTGGGAGAAAACATGCTGAGTGAAGAAATCGACTACCCGGTCACCGCCTGGTGCATGGAGAATACGCTCATCTGTGGCTTCACCAAAGCCTCGTTTGAGAAGATCGTGCTGGACTATCCCAATATCGGTCTGCAGGTGATACGCAATCTGAGCACCAGGATAGCCTCTCTCACGGACCGGGTGGGCAGCATGTCCCTGTCCAACCTGGAGAACCGTCTCCACCGGGTGCTTGCAAACGTTGCCCGTGAGCATGGCTCCAGAAGTTCGATGGGTTTGGTCATACAATTTCCGCTGACGCACGAGGATTTGAGCTTCCTTGTCGGGGCTCACCGTGTGAGCATCACGCGCGCCATGAAGAATTTGAGAGAATCGGGAAAGATCATCCAGCGTGGCAAGACACTCACACTTCCATTTGAACTGGCGCAGAGTCTTTGAATTCACACAGAATGGCTTTCCAATGCCGTCGTCAAGTGTTCCCGTCGTCTTGAACCCTGACGTCAAAACCATGGGGGGAATCCCATCGTGAAGTCGAGCCCACTCCGTCTCCCGCTCCCAGCGAGGACGCCCGGGTGGTCACTCAGCTTGTCGCTAGAAATGTTGACTGGAGGGGTGGAATACGAGGCAGTGCTTCAGACATGACAGCAATGTTCCCGTCAGTCCACCATTCTGAACTCCTCACCGACGCCTTTTCCCGCAATTGCCCAGCACCTTGATGCTTTCCGTATCTGCATGGAAGCTGTCACCAGGGAGAAGGTTCCCTCTCACCATGATCTTCTTTCCCTCATATGGAGCCAAGTCATGGTTCCGCACCCGAATCTCATAGCCATCCGAAGAATGCAGGCTGCCGTTGATCACACATCCCGTGATCGTCTTTGGCACAGGGCGGGAGGCAAGTGAGCAGTCAGTTGCGAAGAGGCTGAAGGCGGCCAAGATGCAGAGGCAAGCTGATAAACGTCTCATGATTTCCTCATCAAGTTGCGCGTTTCCACATGAAGCCGTGGTGACCCGCCAGTCGGAATGCCCCCCAGAATTGAATAAGAAAGCTGATACCCGCTCGATGCGAGCGAGTTGTTGCTTCTCCAGTCGAGATGACGCGACTTGCACAAGCTGAGGAATCCTCGTTTCAGTCTTATCTGAAGGATCATCCACTTCCCCTCAGCCAACCTTTGGCTTCTTCTTCGGATTACCGGGCTTGATACTGACGTCCTTCACCTCTATCTGGCCACCCTCAATCATGATCTCGCGCGCCCAATCCTTCCCGGGGGAATTGTCCGAGGCCACGTAATACTTGGTCCCACCCCAGTTCGGCCATATGTTTGCGACATGCTTATGCCCAAATAGAACCACATCGACCTTCGCAAAGATTGTCCTGGCCAGCGCCATCGCATCCTTCAGCATCATGAAAGGATTGTTGTGCATGAAAGGATGGTGATGGAAGTAAAGCAGCTTAGGGATTTGAGCGACTGTTGGATCGTTCAGGATTCTCTCGAGAACGAATAGCTGCTCCTCTCCGATCTCGCCGCATGCGAAATCAAACGGGTGGTCAGTCTCAAGATTTGAGTCGAGGCCAATCAACATCACCCGATCATTTCTGTCCTCCAGGAAATTCACTACGGGTGTATTGTCTCCCTTGAAAGTGCCGCCTTGTTCCAGCGGACCAGACAAAATTTCGTCAAAACGATGTGCTCTCTCCTTGCTGTAGAAATTCCCAGCAGCGCCGAAGTCGTGGTTTCCCGGAGCGACGAATACACTATCCTTGAACGGCTCGAGGGCCTTAAAGGCATTCTCGTACTGTCGAGGGTGACCGTCGTCTGTGATGTCCCCGGTGACGATCAGTTTGTGGTTGGGATACCGCTCCTTGATCGTCTTGAGCATGGTATTGGCCTCCCGGTTGTTCTCCTGACCCCGATGAAAATGAAGGTCGCTGATGTGAATGAATCTCATGGTCGTTCCCCCTTTTTTGCATGAGGTTCTGCACCCAGTGCCTTTGCACTTCGCTGGTGAATTCCGAATGCCGACGTCGCGATCAGGCGTCCAGCACCTCGCGCACCTTTCGTGCCAGGGTTCCTACGGAAAACGGCTTCTGCAGGAAGTCAATTCCCTGATCGAGCACCCCGTGGTGTGCAATGACGTCGGCTGTATAGCCGGACATGAAGATGCACTTGATTCCGGGCTTCAAGGTGCGGAGCTTCCTGCTGAGATCTTTGCCGTTCATCCCGGGCATGATGACATCGGTGATGAGCAGGTGGACCCGGTCGGGATGGGCTTCGGCCAGTTCCAGTGCCTCAGCGGGAGTGCGGGCTGCCAGCACCCGGTACCCATGGTGCTCCAGGATCGTTTTGCCCAATCCCAGGATGGACTCTTCATCCTCCACCAGGAGGACTCCGTCATCGAAGGGAAGTCCCCGTGGGGCAACGGGCTCGGGCAGCGGTGGAGCCTCGATCGGGTGTTCGCGAACCATCCCGACGCCGAGCGCAAGCTCACGCAGTACTTCGCGT
>CAZEOY010000282.1:0-1633 GCA_964513835.1 uncultured Syntrophobacteraceae bacterium | reverse complement strand
AGGACTGTTTCGGCGCCCTGCAGGTTCTCAATCTCTCTCTGAGCGCGCCGGGTTTCTGACAGATGGACTTGGGTTCGCGGAAAACAAATTTTGAAGGTCGTCCCCCGGTCGGGTTCGCTGGTGACGCTGATGAAACCGTTGTTTTGCTGGACGATTCCGTAGACCGTAGCCAGGCCAAGGCCCGTCCCTTTGCCGACACCCTTGGTGGTGAAAAACGGTTCGAACAGGCTGTCCAGAACTTCTCGCTCCATGCCGCAGCCGTCGTCACTCACGGCGAGTTGGACATACTCGCCCGGGATGATTCCCGGCTGTTGCCGGCTCGTGTGATCGTCGAAGGTGACATTGCTCGTCTCAATAGTGACCTGCCCGACGCCGGAGATGGCATCGCGGGCGTTCACGCAGAGGTTCGCCAAGATCTGGTCGATCTGGGCGGGGTCGATCTTGACTGGCCAAAGATCCGCTTCGGGCTTCCACAGCAGGTGGATGTCTTCACCGATGAGCCGCCGAAGCATTTGGAGCATCCCTTCGACGGTGTCGTTGATGTCGAGGACCTTCGGATTGATGGCCTGCTTCCGGGCGAAGGCGAGGAGCTGCCGGGTCAGATTGGCCGAGCGATGCGCCGCCTTGAGGATTTCCTGGAGGCTGTTGTAGATGGGTTGCGTGGGATCGAGTTCGTCCAGGATCATCTCGGCATGCCCGATGATCACACCCAGCATGTTGTTGAAATCATGAGCTACGCCGCCGGCCAGTTGTCCCACGGATTCCATCTTCTGGGACTGGAGCAGTTGAGCCTGCAGTTTTCCCTTTTCCTCCTGAGTCTGCTTGAGCTCGGTGATGAAGCGCGCCTGCTGGATATTCTGATAGGCCATGGATGAGAGCTGACCCGCGAGTGTGAAGAGCGCCCGGGCAATCTTCTCGAATTGATCCCTGGACATGGAGGGAACATCGCTGAAGGCCTCCATGAAGACCTCTTCGTCGATTCCGAGGCTTTGGGCATTCGTCCGCATGCTTTCTTCATCCTGAGCGTCGTTTCGGACCTGGCCGATGAACCAGTTGGCGATGTGCCTGCCGCCGATACTGATGCTGGCCCCGGCATTCCACAATCCTCCCCTCAGGCACAGGTGGATGTTGGGACCTTCGGGGTTGAGCCGCCCAACGATGGAATCGGCGCGACAGCATTGTCTGAGACCTTCCTCCGTCCCGCCAATGATGGAATCACAGAGTCGGCAGAAGTTGCTGGGACGGGTGATGGGGGCGCCGTCGACGTGCGTGATGATGGATGCCACCCCGGTTGCCTGGGCGAATTGGTCCTGCAGTTCCTGAATCTGATCCAGATTGAACAACTCTTCAAATTCGATACCCTCGGCCCCTTCCAGGGGAAGCGTCAGGGCGATGAGACGCTTCTCCAGGGCCTCTGCCGTCCGCTTCTGATCGGAGATGTCACGGATGGATTCGATGGCGCCGATCATGTTGCCTTCCTGGTCATGGAGCGGGGAGGCTTTGAGAAAAACCCATGCGCCCGCTCCGCCGTACAGGGCGTGGCAAAACGCTTCCGCTACGAATGAATGCCCTTCCTGTCTGATGGAGGGATACCGGGAGGGGGAGGCGTCGGTCATCAAGAGCGTGACGCGGC
>CAZEOY010000281.1:0-5420 GCA_964513835.1 uncultured Syntrophobacteraceae bacterium | reverse complement strand
GCACAGGCGAGGGCGAGGAGAAACGGCACGGGATCAAGACGCCGCCTTGCGCAGCCCTCCGCCAGCACGGGCGTCATCGCCAGGCATACGATGTCGTTGGCCAGCAGTGCGGAAAGGAATCCCGCACACATGACGAGAAGCCCCAGAAAGATCGTGGGGGAGACATCCATGGCCCCCAGTCGGCGAGTCAGATGAGCGTAGAATCCTCCCAGTCGAAACTGCGCCGACAACACCATAAGCCCGAGAAGGAGGGCAATGGTCGGAACATCGATGGATCGCCAGGCGTCTTCCGGTTGAACCTTCCCCAATGCCAAGAGAAAGATGGCCCCCAGCAGGGCAATCCCCGTGCGATCGAGGGCCAGTCCCGGGATTTTCCCCAGAAGCATTCCAAAATACACAAAGCAGAAAACTGCTGCTACACCCGCATCCATCCCGCCTCTACCCCCGGTAGCCTCCATGATTCACAGTGCGGCCAGCTATTTAACGGTTTCCCTCGATCAAGACAAGGACATAGAGGCGGGCGAGCTTCAGAAAATGCAGCGTGACCATGGAGTCCGCCACCTTCGCCCTTCACCCTTGCACACGCTCGGTGCTCCATCGAAATGTGCCCCGCCGCTCTCGTCGCTTCACCCCAACCTGGATCGAAGATTTGAGTGCCGGACAATCACCTCGACCATTGGAGCGCAATCATGATGGGTAATTTCACAACCGTACGGGGGGTGCAAGCCTGCTGCCGCGACAGGGAGAGGGAGACGCCCATGCAGGCGAGAGATTGGACCCGGGCAGCACTCTGGACGGGGGCCATCCTGTTCTTGCCCATCGGGCCGGCAGCACGCATCGCGCTGGGCGCTCACCGGCCAAGCGAGGTGACACTCTCTTGCCCGATGGGCTTCCTGTGGGGGCTCTCTTGATCCGTTTTGTGTGACCCGGGGCGAGCAGTCATGTGAGCAGCCACGGTCCCCTCGAGGGAATCCTGCGGCTGCTGTCCGGGAGCTTGGGATCAAAAGGGGAAACATCCACAAGCTGGCCAGGCGATTGGGCCTGAAGGATCCTCCGTCCCGATCCGGTTCGCCGCTGACCATCCAAGAGAAGGAGGCAGCGGTCCGTCTGAGCTCACGGCTCGGAATCCCGACAGGAGCGGAAGAACCCGATCATGCTTCGCAGGAGCCCCCAAAACGTGAGGGTCCAGGCGAGGAGGGCGGCGAAGATGAAGAACCGGGGGATGGGCACCAGGAAATCCAGGCCGGTCACCTGGGCCAGCCGAAAGGTGCAGGTGGTGTACATCCCGAGGGGGAAGACCATGCTCCAGTACTGGGGATCGTAGGCAAAACCGCCATGGTGGATGATGAACCGCCACGCGCCCAGGAGAAGCAGGAGCGGGATCCACCAGGTGGCCGTCGCCCAGAAGAAAAGAGTGAAGCCCGTCGTGAAGGGGAGGATGCCCCCGAGGAGCGGAGACTCCGGACTGTTGGCCAGGAGCGTCGCCCCGGCCAGGGTCGTGATGGCGACGGCCCCCATGTTGATCCAGTAGGGGTGACCCAGGCTCTGGGGGGTCAGCTCGAAGAACATGAACCGATAGAAGATCAGGGCGATGATGATCAGGTAAAACATGGCCCCCACCAGGAAGAGGCAGAGCGATATGAAAAGCCAGGCCTCCCGGCCGGATTCCAGGTGCCGAACGACCAGGCCGCTCAGGACGGAGACCGACTGCGTGGCCACGGTGGCCACCAGCCAGGTGCCGTTGATTCCCTCCTCGAGACTCGGCTTTTGAGACCGAATGGTGAGGAGGGTGAAGACCGCGTAGATGAACACCAGCCAGAGGAAGATCGCAAGAGCGAGCAGGGTTTTGGCCGCACCCGGCGCCTGGACGATGACCACGGTCTGGTTTCCCAGGATGGATGTGGCCGCGATGGTGGTGAAAAATCCCGGTCCACGCGTGTGGTCCCCGAGATCGCGCAGGAAGCGGTCCCGATGGAAGATGAGACGGGCCGCCGTGAGTCCCCACAGAACGGCGTAGGCGAGGGCATTGAGCCAGACCAGCGGCCGGGCGATGAACGGGTAGCCCAGGAGCTGGCAGGCGATGGAGACGATGCCCGTCGCCATGACCAGGGCAAAATAGCCGGGTGGAAAATCCGTCAGTCCCTCCGCGATCCGCTGCGCGAGGCGCCCGAACGAGCTGCGCGCTTCCCCCATCGTTTGCTCTGCTCCCCTATTGCCAGATGGGCCGTGCGCCGCCGGCGACATCCGGGCATCGCTTGCGGAACAGCAGCGGGCTCCGGAAGATGTAAGGCACCGGGACGCTCCAGATGTGGATCAGGCGCGTGAAGGGCGACAGGGCGAAGAGGGAGAAGGCGAGCAGGATGTGCGCCTGGTAGGCCCAGGGCACATCGGCCATGAGCCGGGGCTCGGGGGTGAAGGTGACAATGGAGCGAATCCACGGGGCGACCGTATACAGCAGATCATAGTGACCGAAAAACACATTGTACGTTCCCATCCCGATCACCGCCAGGAGCACCAGCGCCGTCACCACGTCCATGACGCTGGAGGTGGCGAGCAACCTCTTGCTGGTGAGCCGCCGCCACAACAGGCCGACGCTCCCCAGCAGAGCCGCCGCACCGAAGAGCATGCCCAGGATCCACGCGATGCGGTTGTGGGCCTGTGCGTCGATGCCGAACTGGTCGTAGACGGCCTGGGGGATGAGCAGCCCTCCGAAGTGCCCGATGAAGGTGAAAATGACCCCGTAGTGGAACACCAGGGACGGCCATCGGAGGCTCTGCTTTGCGAGCAGCTCGCTCGACCGTGCGTTCCAGTGGAACGGATCCGTCCAGTAGCGGTATGTGTGTCCCAGCACGAAGATGGTCAGGGAAAGGTAAGGAAAAACCAGGAAGGCCAGAAGATTCCAGTCGAACGTCATGGTTCTCTCCTCCGAAACGGGGCGCTGAGGGCTCAGTCCAAAGCCACCCGCGGAAGCTCTGCCAGGATGGGGCCGTAAACCCCGGACGCTGCCGCCACGCGATCGGCCAGACCGCTCAGCTCAGGCCGGAAGTCGTCCAACAGGCGTTGGACCGCGTCATCGGGGGCCACCGAAAGGAACTCGAGCACCCGCGGGAGGAAGTCCGGGAGCTCGCCGCCCGCCGGCGACCATCCGGCATCGTCATAGATGCGCTTCAGACCCGCCAGGGCCGGGCCCCGCTCTTTCGCGTTCCCCCACTTGTGGTAGGTGAGCTCCAGGGTGGTCCCGGGGTTGAAATCGAACAGGCGGGTATACTCCTCCTGAAGCACGACGGAGTCCATGTCTGCCAGGCCCCGAGCTCCCTCGAGAAGCCTTTCACGGTCGAGGGAGGGTGGCAAATCCCTCAGGACTGCTTCCACCACCTCGAGCCGCTCCCGAAAGCGCTCGTCGGGATAGTCGAGCAGCCACCCGATGGCTTTGAGCAGGATGCGCTTCTCATCGGTCACGGATTCACTCCAGGCAGGAAGCGGGATAACCGGCGCTCCCCTGGCTCCGGTGGACATCTGAAATTTGCTCGGCCCGGCCGGCGGGGACCACGTACCGCTCACCGTATGGAGCCAGGGCGAGAAGCCGAACCATCTCCCGCGCTGTTTTCTCGCTCAGCCCGGCAGCTTCGAGTACACCGCCATCCAGGGCGCCGGCCAGCCTCTCGGAGCGCATGGCACGCCGAAGGGCCACGAGCCGCCCCAGAGCCCGTCGCACCGGCGCCTCGTCTCCAGCCGTGAGCAGGTTCGCCAGGTAGCGCAACGGGATCCGCATGTCGTTCAGGACCGCCTCGGGCGAAGCCCCCTCCTCATCCGCCCGTCCCACGACGGGGCTGAGGGGCGGCACGTACCACACCATGGGCAGCGTTCTGAATTCGGGATGGATGGGAAGGGCCAGCCGCCATTCCACGGCCAGCTTGTAGACGGGCGAGCGCCTGGCCGCGTCGAGGAAGTTCTGCGCGATGCCGCTCCGCCGCGCCGTCTCCTGCACCTCCGGGTCGCTGGGGTCCAGGAATATGGAAAGCTGAGCTTCGTAAAGGTCCCGGTCCTCCGGGATCGAGGCGGCCTCCGCGACCCGGTCCGCATCGTAAAGGACGACTCCCACGTACCGGATCCGCCCCACGCAGGTCTCGGCGCAGAGAGTGGGGAGTCCCGCTTCAGTGCGGGGATAACAGAGCAGGCACTTCTCGGACCGGCCGGTCTTCCAGTTGAAATACACCTTCTTGTACGGGCACCCCGAAACGCAGGTGCGCCAGCCCCGGCAGCGCTCCTGGTCCACCAGGACGATCCCATCCTCCTCCCGCTTGTAGAGCGCCCCGGACGGACACGAGGCCACGCAGGCGGGGTTGAGGCAATGCTCGCAGATTCGCGGCAGGTACATCATGAACACCTTCTGGAACTGGAGGTAGAGGTCGCGGTCCAGCCCCTCGAAGTTCACGTCGTCCCTCCCGGTCACGTGGGCCCCCGCCAGGTCGTCTTCCCAGTTGGGACCCCACCGGATGTGCAGGTTGTCGCCCGTGAGGAGCGACTTGGGGCGCAGCGACGGCTGGTGCTTCTTTTCGGGTGAGGAGATGAGATCTCCGTAGTTGTAGGTCCAGGGCTCGTAGTAATCGTCGATGGCGGGGAGATCGGGGTTGTGGAAGATGTTCAGGAGCCTCGAGGCGCGGCCTCCGGCGCGCAGCCGCGGTTCACCCTCCCTCACCGTCCAACCGCCCTTCCAGACTTCCTGATCCTCCCACCGCTTGGGATAACCGATCCCCGGCTTGGTCTCCACGTTGTTGTACCAGATGTACTCGGCTCCCTCCCGGTTGGTCCAGACGTTCTTGCACGGGATGCTGCAGGTGTGGCAGCCGATACATTTGTCCAGGTTCATCACCATGGCCAGCTGGGCTTTAATCTTCATACCACTTCACCTCCCCCGCCTTCCGCACCAGGATCACCTCGTCGCGCTGGGCCCCGGTGGGCCCGTAGTAATTGAAGCCGTAGCTCAGCTGAGCGTAGCCCCCGATCATCTGGGTGGGCTTCATGAGGATGCGCGTGACACTGTTGTGAGTGCCGCCGCGCTTACCGGAAAGGGGTGAGCCCGGCGTGTTGATGAGCCGCTCCTGGGCGTGGTACATGAACGCCTTCCCGCGCGGCACACGGTGACTCACCACCGCCTTGCCCATGACGACGCCGTTGACGTTGAAGCACTCGACCCAGTCGTTGTCCTCGACGTCGATGGCCGCCGCGTCCTCGTGGTTGATCCAGATGGCTTCGCCTCCGCGAAAGAGCGTCAGCATGGTCAAGGTATCCGAGTACGTGCTGTGGATGGACCATTTGGAGTGAGGCGTGAGGTAGTTCAAGACGATTTCCTTTCCACCCCTTCGCGGGTGGCTCACATCGGTGGACCCCAAAACGCTCATGTCGAGAGGCGGCCTGAA
>CAZEOY010000280.1:0-5438 GCA_964513835.1 uncultured Syntrophobacteraceae bacterium | reverse complement strand
TGTCAACATCTCCCGTGTATGACCTCGGAAAACTTGCCAGCAGGGATGCACTTACGAGGATAGTCCTTGAAATCCTGGACGGGGCAAGTATCGAGCCCGGAAGTCTGCCGGGTGAGATCACGGAGATGCTCGGGGTGCTTCCGAACGAGATCCGGAGCGAAGTCGAATCCCAATGGGCTGGAGATGCGAGCGCTTCGCTTCTCGAAGATGTGAGATCGATCATCCTGGATGCCCTGGGTACGAAGGGAGGGATGCAACGTGAGATTTGATCGACTGCAAATCCCCGCCTTTGGACCGTTCACGGATCTCGACATTGAATTTCCAATGAAGGGCGATGACCTCCATGTCATGTACGGATCGAACGAGGCGGGCAAGAGCTCACTTCTGAGGGCCATTCGGGATCTGCTTTTCGGCATCCACGGACAGTCCCCCGATAATTTTCTGCACGACTACAAGCACTTGCGAATAAAGGGTGAGATACGCAACCGGGCCGGAGAGAAACTGATTTTTCAGCGACGAAAGGGAAACAAGAATACTTTGCTGGACGCCCATGGAAATCCATTGCCCGATCCAACCCTGATTCCTTTTCTGGGCAGCGTGGACCAGGCCTATTTTTCCACCATGTTTGGTCTGGGAACCCGGGAGCTTCGGGATGGAGCGGAGCAACTGCTCCGCGGCGAGGGAGATATCGGCAGCGCGCTGTTTTCAGCCAGCATGGGAGGAACTCCGATCCAGCTGGTTCTCGCAGCGCTTTCTGAAGAATCAGAGCGTCTTTACAGGGGCCGTGCCGTGGCGAATGTCTCCATACGGCCCGCCGCCACAAGATACAGGGAGCTTCTTCGCCAAAGCCGCGAGGCGGCCGTCAACCCTGAACAGTTCGAGAAGATCGAGCGGGATATTGCAGCGGCCGAGAGAGAAAAGGCTCATCTTGAGGCAGACCTCCATGAAATCAACCGGGGTCTCGAGTGGATTGCGCGCTGTGAGGATGCCCTTCCGACGGTCGGACGCTTGAACGAGGAACGGCGAAAGCTCGATGCGCTTCCCGTGATGCCTGAGGTTTCCAGCGACTTCGTAGAACGGGCGCGAGCCGCCCGGAAGGCGGTCAGCGAAGCTGACAGGGAAGTCCAGCGATTGACGGCTCAGATCGCCAAGCTCGAAGCTCAAAGGGCTGCTTGCGAGATCTCACCCGGCGTACTGGCCGTTGCTGAATCGCTGGATCGTTTGCACCAGGACCTCAGCGTTTACGGAGAACGCAAGAATCACCTGGTGGATCTCGAAACCGTATTGGCTGGACTTGAACCCGCATTGCATGCCGGCATGCAGAGCCTGGGGCTCGCCGGCAGCATCTCTGAGCTCGACAAGGTGCGGCTGAGCAGCAGCCTCAAGCTGGCCTGCGGGGAGGCCGCGAACGATCTGGAGAAAGCGGGGGAGGAACGCGAGAAGCTCAGAGAAAGAAAGGAATCCATCTCAAGTCAGATCGAAACACGGGAAAGGCAATTGAAGGATCTGCCCGAGACGGATTTGACCCGTCTGCGGGATGCTCTTGCATCGGCTGCTGAAGCCACGGAGGCTAACAAGACCCTCCCGGCAGGAGAATCCGAGGTCGTACGATTGACCCGGGAGATTCGTGACCTGCATCGAGGGTTGATCGGGGCTCCTGAAGATCTGGACGTGACGGCCAATCTCCCCCTGCCCAAGAAATCCACCATCCGTCGTGTCGGGGATGAGACGGAAGAGATCAGACGGGCGATCCAGACGGAGGAGACCAGGATCTCGGAGGGGAAGCGACGCATCGAGTCCATCCGGGCCGAACTCGCCCGCCTGGAGCGCCGCGGCGAGCTGCCATCGGAGCAGACGCTGAAGAGAGCAAGGGACCATCGAGATTATGGCTGGAGTCTGGTGCTGGCGGATTGGAAGGGTGAAGGCGCCGGGGAGGAATTCGTGGTGGGCACGCCCCTCGAAGAAGCCTTTCCGCAGGCGATCGAAGCGGCAGACCGGATTGCAGATCGGCTCCGTGAACAGGCTGAGGCCGTGGCCCAGGCCGAGGAAAAACGATTCCAGATCAGCGAATCCGAGAAACAGATTGAAGAAGCGGAAAAGACCAGGATAGAGCTCCAGAACAGGCTCAGTGAATGCCAGGCTGCCTGGGAGGCGCTCTGGCAGCCCTGTGCGATCACGCCTGGAACGCCCGAGGAAATGGAGGAATGGCGGGAGCTCTGGAGCGACTTCAGGGTTCGACTTCGTCAATTGAGAGAGGCTGGGGAATCCTTTCAGCGAAAAAGGGACCGGGTACAGCAAGCGAGAAAACAACTTGCGGCAGTTCTTGCCGACTCCGAGGAAAAGTCGTTTGAAATCCTCTTTGAAAAGGCCAGGAGAAAGGTCCAGCAAGGAGAAGAGGCAACCGGACGACGAAACGAAATCAAGGAACAGTTGCAGGCTCTGAAAACCGAGCTGACCGTGCACGACCAGCACCTTGCCCGCGCCGCAGCGGTTGCCGAGGCAGCGGAGGAGAACTGGAAGTCACAGTGCCGGGCCGCCGGGCTGCCGGAGGGGATTTCACCCCGTTCGGGACTGGCTCTCCTGCAGGAACGGGTGGAACTCCTCGAAAAGTTCAATGCCTGGAAGAAAGCCTCGACGGAACGGCACAAGATCATGGACGCCGTTCGACAATACGAACGCGTCGTGAACGATCAGTGCCATGCACTGGGGATCGAAGGCGATACGACGGAAGCACGGGTATCCAAAATTTGGGAGGTCCTCACCCGGAGCCGAGAAGGTCAGGCTCGATTCGAACATCTTTCGACGCAGATCGAAGAAGCCAGGAATGAATTGACGGACACTCAAGAGGCTGGGGCGCAGGCTGTTCAGGCACTGGATGAGCTGATGAAGTTGGCCGGGCTCGAGGCGCCCGAAGAGCTGGAGCCGCTGCTCGCGAACCTGGAGTCGCGGGACCTGGTGCTCTCCCAGATCGCTACGCTACGAGATGCTTTGATGGGTCTGGCTCGCGGCCAAACCGTGGACGAGTTTCTCTCCCGAATCAGGGAGGAGGATCTCGAGGCTCTCCCCCAGCTCAAGGGTATGCGCCAGGGCGAAAAGCATGAAAAGGAGTCGGCGCTCCGGGAGGTGCTTGACAGGCTGTTTGGGCTCAGAGCCGAGAGGCAGAGACTGGAAGCAGCGGGGGATGCGGCTGCGAACTATCGTCAGCAGGCCGAATCCATGGCGGCACGGCTGAAAGAGGATGCTTCACGCTATGTGCGTTTGCGCCTGGCTGTCCACTTCCTGCAGGCCCAGATCGAGCGTTTCAGGAAAGAGAACCAGGGGCCCTTGCTGGAAAGATCGGGACAGGTCTTCCAAAGCATCACTCGAGGCGCCTTCGCAGGACTGGCGGCGGAATTCAACGCTGACGACACCCCGGTGCTGGTGGGGGTGCGCCCGGATGGCTCCTTGATCCCGGTTGCAGGAATGAGTGACGGCTCAAGGGACCAGCTCTATCTGGCGCTTCGTCTGGCTGCCCTGGAGCGCTACCTCGAGCAGAACGAGCCGATGCCTCTGATACTGGATGATTTGCTGATCACCTTCGACGATGACCGGGCTGCCGCCATTCTCCCTCAGCTTGTCGGGTTGGCGCAGCGCACCCAGATTCTTCTCTTCACCCATCATCTCCATCTCGTCGAGCTTTGCCGCCAGACCCTGGGCGAAGGCGGGTTCCATCTTCACCGGCTGAGCGCCGGCGAAAGAGCCGACTAGTCTTCAGTATGCCCGCCGTTGAGCATCTGAAGATCACCGGGGGAAAGCATCTCAGCATGGCGACTGTAGGGTTGCTGGAGCCATGAACTGAAAAGTCGAGAAGGGCTCGAGCCGGATACCGCCCTGATCGTGTTCTCAAAGAGATTTTGGCCCGACCTGAAATTTCGATTGACAAGTTTCCGAAAGTGCCAGTAGTAAAGAAGCAGCATATCATTCCGTATAGCAATGGGCCTTATAGTAGACAAGCAAAGCATGCCGAAACCATCGTGAGGTGGTGGCGGAAAGCTACGGGTCTCAAGTTAGAGTGAGACAGCCGAGTTGCCGACGATGGTCGCGTCAAGACCAGATGAGCGATTCGGCTTTTTTTGTTGCCCGCTGAGTTCCAAAGTGTGTTGAAATCACTGCAAACTCAGGAACTCGAAATGAAGAGACTCTACAACTTCATTGCCCTTTATTCACGGCTGCCCTTAACACTGTTTGTGAACGGGCAGAGCAAGTCGAATCGGACCTTTACCAAGACTCCCCATTAAGTGCCCTGCGGAAGGCCTCTCTACGTCCTCAGGGCATCTACCTGCGTAATTTTTGACTTGCCGTCTGCCTCAACACAACGACGGGCAATATGGCGGCACGACTGAGCCATTCCTGCAATGTTTATAAACGTTATCAGTAACCCAGCACACCTAAAATATGTTGAATTATCGAAATGTTATAATCGAGGAGCTTCAATGAAAGTACCCCGCGCCATACCAAGCCTCATTATCTGCGTTACTCTGGCCGCCGGTTGTGCAACATCGCCTATATCTAAAACGACACTTTCAGGGACGAGTGCTGCACAGAGGCAAGAAATCGAGGGATTCGAAGTACAGGCTGAAGCGGTTACCGACAAAGCAAAGCTGAAGGACCTGTTCGGAGTGGAAAGCCTGGGCAACGACACCCTCGCGGTTCTGCTGGCCGGCGTCAACAAACAAGCCCAGGCCACAGTCGTGAAGAACAATGTCACGCGCCGGGAATTCAAGTCGGCAACTCTGCAGAAGGGGGAGTCAACCAGCGGGTTTCTGTTCTTTCAAGTGCCCGAAGAACAGGCATTGGGAGGAATCAAGCTCACCGTGAACATCTCGGAGGCAGGCACGACTTCGTGCGAAACATTCGACCTCAACCTGTGTAGGTGAAAACCATGAGCTACACAATTCGACCGCTCCATTGTCTGTCTCTCATACTGGTGCTGCCCGTGATGCTTGCAGGGTGCACCCTGAATGTCAAACCCAAGGTGGATCCGTCTTCATTCAAGGGATCCAGCGGTGTCTCTTCCAATCCGATCCCCAAAAGAGCTGCCTTGGTGCTGACCAAGGAGTACATCACGCACACCTACGACTATCGGCGGGGTCTCGACCCTTACAGCTTCCACATCGGCCCATCTCTCGAAGCATATGCCAGGCGCATTGCTGAAAGCCATTTCCAGTCAACTCACGTAGTGCCCAGCGAAGCTGGCGCAACGGATGTGGATGTCATCCTGACGCCAACTGTGCGGAAATCGGAACTGACATCATTCATGACAATCATGGACACACAGCACATGACCATCGATGTGGAATGGACCGTCACCACAAGACCTGGAAGCCCTCCCGTCTGGGTCAACACATTCAGTGGCAATTCCGAAGGGAAGCAAGGCACGGAATGTGTCAACGATTTTG
>CAZEOY010000279.1:0-5445 GCA_964513835.1 uncultured Syntrophobacteraceae bacterium | reverse complement strand
CCTGGGAAGCGGATCATTTGTAAATTTCTCCAGGTACGGCCTGCATGGGGAACCCACTGTTCAGGAAGCACTCCGGGCGGGTGCTGACCTGGTCACCTTCAGCGGCGACAAACTCCTGGGAGGACCTCAGGCGGGTGTGGTACTGGGCAGGAAAGATCTTGTCTCGAGATGCAAGAAGAATCCCCTCACCCGCGCCCTGCGGGTGGACAAGATGACTCTGGCCGCGCTGGAAGTGACCCTGCGGCTCTACCGGGACGAGAGGGAATCCCTGGACAAGATCCCCACCCTCCGCATGATCACAACGCCCCTCGAGGAGCTCGAGCGGCGCGCTGAAAATCTGGCAGCCCTCATTCTCGAAACGGACACGGATCACCGGCTCGATGTCAAAACTCAGCCCGGCCTTTCACAGGTGGGAGGCGGCTCTCTTCCCGCACACGAGTTCACGAGCCGGGTGGTCGCCGTTCGTTCGGCGACGATGGGCTCTCACACCATCGAGTCGGCACTTCGGGGTAACGAACCGCCCATAATCGGGCGGATTGAATCGGACCAATACCTGCTGGACGTGCGTACGCTGCAGCCGGGCGACGATTTGTTCATCCGGGACGCCTTTCGATCCCTTCTGTCGCGAAACCCGGGTTGACCGCGTTCAGTGGACTCGCAACTGAATGTAAAGGTCGCCACGGTCTGAATAGCCGCCCGGCGTCGGGTGCCCCATGTCTTTCAAGCGGAGTCGTGTGCCGGTCTGGACTCCTGGCGGAATGCGAACCGATACCCTCTTCCCGTTTTCCAGGTGGGGCAACTCCAGCTCCACCACTGCGCCCGTCAGGGATTCTCTCGGAGAGATCACCAGCTCGTACGTCACATCCGCGCTCCTGCTGCCGGAGCCCCCGTGAGAGAACCCGGATTCTCTCTCGTTGGGCAATCCCAAAACCTTTCTCATGACAAACTGGCCAACCTTTTTGCCTGCGTTGGCCAGGAGCGAAAGTCCTTCCCGAATCAGACCCTTCGGTCTGGTGCCGTTGACGTTTACGGAGGGTTGCCGTCCCTGCACATGCGGTCGCCGCCGAGGACCGGGATGGTGCCGTCCCACATTTCCGTAGCGAAAGACCTTGACTCTCCCGGGACCGCCCCATGTGAATCCCTGGAAGAAAATGGTCTTGTCCCCAAAGAACACCCGATTGATGAACGTGTCATCAAACCGGAACCCCATGCGCTGAAATTCCCGCTGCATTTCGGAGAAAACTTCCTGAGCCTGCCGGCTGGCGAAGAAATCCTTGAAAATCTCCTCCTGGGAATATCCAAACCCCGTGGCACCGGAGGGGCGGCCGGGCCTCTGCTGAAACCCGTAACGCCTGTATTCGTCGTACTGGGCTCGCTTCTGGGAATCCGAGAGCACGCCGTACGCCTCGCTGATGCGCTTGAAGCGCTCTTCAGCTCGGGAATCACCGGGATTTCGGTCCGGATGCGTCTCCAACGCCAGCTTTCGGTAGGCCTTCTTGATCTCTTCATCGGTCGCATGGGACGAAACACCCAGCACTGCATAATAGTCTTCCCGGGACATCAAACCACATCTCCTGGCTGCTCAGTCGAGCAACGCGAAATAGGTGCTTCACCATCGGCTCCATCCCGCATTGAGCGACCCCTCACGGGTTGCCCACATCGCACATCCTGCGATGCAGCACGTAGGATGGAGCCGATTCTCTCAAACATGTCAAAATATAATATATTGTTGCAACCCTTCAAGATCAATTCATCCTTCCAGGCTCCGAACGGCGCATCTCGACCAGGATGAAGACCCGAACCTCCCCCTCGCATCAGCTCAGGCAAACGCCACAACGCGTGCACCCCCCCTCAGAGGGGCAGGCAGGACTCTCCTTTCCCTGGAGGGCCCTCTCGAACTCCTTCCACAGATAGGCCCGCTTCAAACCGGTGTCCACGATTTCCCATGGAAAGACTTCCTCTTCGGTGCGCTCGCGCATGACCCAGAAGTCGGCATTGTGAGGAGATTGCTTCATCGCCTGGTTCCAGGGGATGCGCGCGGCGCCCACCTGTTCGAGCATCTCGGTAATCCGTCGGTCGCCCCTGGACAGCAGGGCCTGCACATAGGCCCATTTGGGAAGATCGAAATGGACCCTCACATTGGGGACCTTTCTCAATGCATTCTGAATCCACCGGGCGCGTTCCTTCAGTGTGGCCACCCCGGCGAAAGAAGACCACTGGAAGGGAGTGAAGGGTTTTGGCACAAAGGCATTAATGCTCAGCGTGATCGTGCCCATCTTTCGCCGCCCCCTGCTCGCGCTGAGCACCCGGTGCTTGATGGTTTTGGCCAGATTGACCATTTCCTCCAGGTCATCAAAGGACTCCGTGGGGAGCCCGATCATGAAATAGAGCTTGAGATGCAATATCCCTTTTTCCGTCAAACGTTCCGCTGCATCATAGATGGCCTCGTTCGTGATCCGCTTGTTGATGACACGACGCAGCCGCTCGGATCCCGCTTCGGGAGCGATGGCCACAGCCTTGTGTCCGCTTGCCATCAGCGCATCCAGGACTGCAGGGGAGAGTGTGTCCACGCGCAGGGAGGAGAAGGACAGCTCCAATCCTTTGGCCAGCAGCGAGTCGCAAAGCTCCGATATCCGGGGGTGATCGGAAACCGCCGCACTGACCAGACCGATTCTCGCATCCTCGCCGGTCCGACTTTCCACATTCCTTTCGAGATCTTCCAGAGACGCAAAACGAACCGGGCGGTAAACGAAGCCCGCTGCACAGAAGCGGCAGCCCTGGCCGCAGCCGCGACCGATTTCGAGAAGATGCACCTGACTGAATTCGGTATGCGGCGTCAACACAATGGAGGAACAAGGCTTCGATCGGGAGAGGTCCGCTCGACGATACGGGATTCTTTCCGGGAGCCGACCCCCCGTACGCGGCCTGATGCCCTCCAGAAAGCCCCGCCCATCGTAGGTGTCCAGATACAGCGAGGGAACGTAGACCCCCGGAACGCTTTCACCCAGCCCCATCAACACATCCCGGCGGGAGAGCGACCGGCCCCTGAGGTCGCTCCATCCTTCCCAAAAATCTCTCACCAGCTCCTCAGCTTCGCCGATGAACATGAAGTCCATGAAACGGGCAAGGGGCTCGGGATTGAGAAAAACCGCCACTCCCCCCGCGGCGATGAAGGGATGCTCGGCGGATCGGTTCTCGGAACGAAGCGGGACGTCGCTCAGCAGCAGCATTTCAATCAGGTTGGGATAGTCGTTCTCGAAGGAAACCGAGAAAAAGAGGAGATCGAAATCGCGGAGGGGGCGTTGAGACTCAACGCTCAGAAGCTGACCGGGGTGCTGCCTGGCCAAAGCAAGATCGTCCGGCTCAGGATAGAACACGCGTTCGCAGACCACCCCTTCCAGGCTGTTCAGCAGCCCGTACACGGTCTGGAACCCGAGGTTCGACATCCCGACTGCATATCGGTTGGGGAACGCAAGGGCGATTCTGACTCTCCCACGCCAATCTTTGCGCAGTGTGCCCTTTTCTTCCGCCAACCATTTCTGCTGGCGGCGCACCAATTTAGAGAGCATCTATCCGGGTGGGAGTCGGCCTGCCCCAGAGGCATACCGCTTGCCGGTCACACCATCAGCAGGCCATGCAGCAAGTTCATCTCTAAGCGTGTGCCTTGACAGTACTTCCATCGCCACGCTGCGCCATTCCGGCGACAGCCGGAATCCGGGTTTTCCCCTACCTTCCGGATTCCGGCTGTCGCCAAGGGCGACAATATTCCGGAACTCCCTGGCCACCTCTCGGGTCGGGGCAGGCAGTCACGGGGTTTCCAATAATGCGCTCACCACCAATCCCTGTTTCCTGCGCCGCATCAGTCCGCCTGGCGTCGGATGAAAGTGGGTATGCTCAAATCCTCATCTTCGAGGGAAGCGCCACCGGCCCCCGTCAACTTCTGGAGAAGAGTCCTTTTTTTTACAGGCGCTGCCTCCTGAACGGGCTGGTCTCTCAAGGTGCGGTGCCGCACCACGGTCGGGATCTGGAGGTAATCATAGTTCAATTCAGGAATGATGCCCTCAGGCTTGATCCGTTTGGGCCGAGCCGGTGAGGCCTCAACCTTGGCAACCTGCTCCATCCTTCCAATACCCGTGGCGATGACCGTCACTCGGACCTCGTCCATGATGCTCTGGTCGATGGACATGCCCAGGATGATGTTGGCATCCTCATCCATTTCTTTGTGGATGATGGAAGCCACCTCCTCGAACTCGTGCATGCCGAGATCCTGACCCGTCGTGATATTGATGAGTGCCGCTCGAGCCCCGTGAATGGAAATGTCCTCGAGAAGCGGGCTGGAAATGGCCTGCTGAGCTGCGGCCGACGCCCGGTTCTCCCCGGTGCTCACCCCGGTTCCCATCAAGGCCAATCCCCTCTCACTCATGACCGTTCGGAGATCCGCGAAATCCACATTGATGTAGCCCGGGTGCGTGATCAGGTCCGAAATGCCCTTCACGGCGTACAGAAGAACATCGTCCGCGCGCCTGAACATCTCCAGGAAAGTGGAGCGCCGATCGGCCAGACAGAGCAGCCGGTTGTTCGGAATGGTGATGAGCGTGTCCACCACATCGTGCAGGGACTTCAAGCCTTCCTCGGCATTCCTGTGCCTCACTTTGCCTTCGAAGTTGAACGGCCTCGTCACGACGGCTACCGTCAAAGCTCCCATATCCTTGCACACCTGAGCCACGATGGGAGCTCCACCCGTTCCTGTTCCCCCCCCCATGCCTGCCGTGATGAAAACCATGTCACTGCCGTCCACGGCTGCCCGAATCTGATCGAGATCTTCCTGAGCCGCCTTGCCTCCGACTTCCGGACTTCCGCCGGCTCCCAATCCCTTGGTCAAATTGCCCCCAAGCTGGATTTTGGTAGCAGCAAGACTGCGCTCCAAAGCCTGAAAATCCGTATTGGCGGCTATGAATTCAACACCGTCGAGGCCGGAGCTGATCATATTGTTGATGGCATTTCCGCCACCGCCGCCAATCCCCAGGACTCTGATCTTCGCTCTGGTTGCAATGGAATTTTCCATCTCTTTCGATTACCCCCTCATTGGTCCCCTGTATGTACAAACGACTTCCCTCGGGTCTCGTAATGGTCAGCTATCCTGGCAACCTTTCAGCGGCCCCCGGATCCTTCTGCGGTGCATTGCGCGGGGCCGCCGCACTGACGCTTCCTCCTACCAGAATTCCTTGATCCAGCGTTTGAGCATTGCAATCACTTTCTTGAGCGAGCGGGGCTCCTGCAACGGCCTTCGAATACCCTGCCTGCTTCCGTAAAGCAGCAACCCGGTGGCGGTGGCATAGATGGGGTTCTTGACCACATCTCCAAGGCCGCCAAACCGATAGGGGATTCCAATTCGAACCGGCAGATCCAGAACCCTCTCGGCCAATTCACGAATACCCTGCAGTA
>CAZEOY010000278.1:0-5448 GCA_964513835.1 uncultured Syntrophobacteraceae bacterium | reverse complement strand
AGGTTCCAGGCCTCGAAGCGGGCGACATCGACGTGAGCATCCTGGGCGACCGGTTGACCATCAAGGGTGAAAAGAAAAAGGAGGAGGAAAAATCCGGAGAGCACTTCCACAGCGTCGAACGCTATTATGGTTCTTTCCAGCGAACGTTCACCCTGCCGGCAACCGCACAGACCGACAAAACGGAGGCGTCCTTCGAAAAGGGAGTTCTGAAGATCACCATTCCCAAGTCGGAAGAAGCCAAGAGTAAAACCATCAAGGTGGAAGTGAAATAGCGATGCTTCCCGCTGAGGGACCCGTCGGAGCTGTCCCCGTCCCCGAACCCGGGAGAAGGGCAGCTCCCAATACTGTTCCCCTGAGCACATCCTGATATGTTCAGAAGGCTCAACGAAATCACCTCTCACCTGTGTCACCGGGCGAGAACTGCCGCCCGACTACTCTCAGGTGCGGTAGTCGGCATTGATCTTCACGTAGTCGTAGGAAAGATCGCAGGTGTAGGCGGTGAATTCCGCATCCCCCATCCCCAGGTCCAACCCGACCCGAATCTCCTTCTGACTGAAGACCCGGGTGGCTTCCGCTTCGATCCGGTCGCCTTTCAGAGGAGTACCTCCTCGGAACACGCACAGATCGTCGAAGTAGAGAGCGACTCGCTCGGGCTCCAATTCCACTCCGGCCCTCCCCGCAGCGGCCACGATACGCCCCCAATTGGCGTCCCCGCCGAAAAAGGCGGTTTTCACGAGGGGGGAATTGGCCACGGTCAAGGCCACTGCACGGGCACTGGACCGGTCCGGCGCCCCCGTGACCCGGATGCTGATGAGCTTGGTGGCCCCTTCCCCGTCGGAGACGATCTGGATGGCCAGATCGAGCAACACCGCAGACAGGGCACGGCCAAAACGGACGCTCTCCTCCGAGACCCTATCCGTAATGGGCGGATTCGATGCGGCCCCGCCGGCCAGAACCAGGAGAGTGTCGTTGGTGCTGGTGTCCCCGTCGACCGTGATGGAGTTGAAGGACTGATCCGCTCCCTCGCGCACCCAGTGCCGGAGCACGTGAGGCTCCAGCCGGGCGTCCGTGCAGACGAAGGCCAGCAGCGTCGCCATATCCGGGGCGATCATCCCGGCCCCTTTGCAGACGCCCCCGATGGTCACCGTCTTGCCGGCGATCCCCACCTGAGCCCATGCCAGCTTGGGCACCGTATCCGTGGTCATGATGGCGCGGGCGACGTCTTCCCATCCGTCGGGACGCAAAGAAGCCACCAGTTCCGTCATGGCTCTCTCGACCGGCTCCAGCTGGATTTGCTGACCAATGATTCCCGTCGATGCAACGAGGATTGCATCTTCCGACGTATCCAAATGACGAGCGGCAACTCTCGTCATGCCGCGGGCCAGAGCAAGCCCTTCTGCCCCCGTACAGGCATTGGCGACCCCCGCGTTGATCACAACAGCCCGAATGAGCCCCTTTTCCACGCGCTCCCTGCAGACCTCCACCGGAGCCGCACAGAATCGGTTCCTGGTGAAGACGCCCGCCGCTGGAACACCGACCAGCTCTTCGGCAGCAATGAGGGCCAGATCCGGGCGGTTCCGGTAACGCATGCCGGATGCAGCGGCACCGACGCGAAAGCCCGGAACCACAAAAGGCGTTCTACTTACCACAACACTTTTTATATTTCTTCCCGCTGCCGCAGGGGCATGGGTCATTTCGGCCAACTTTCTTCTCCTTTCTCACGGATTGAGGACCGGACGCTCCACCGGCAGGTCCCATAAAGATCGGTTGATCTTCCTGCTCCCTGCGCAGTTGCTGCACTTCCTCCTCGCGCTGGATCTGGATATGGAAGAGCAGGCGCACGGTTTCCTCCTTGACGCGCTCGATCATGTCCTCGAAAACGCCATGAGCCTCTCGCTTGTACTCCACCAGCGGGTCCTTCTGCCCGTAACCGCGCAGGCCGATTCCCTCCTTGAGATGGTCCATGTTGAGGAGATGGTCCTTCCAGAGACTGTCCACAGTCTGAAGGAGGATGTATCCCTCGAGATCACGGACCACGGACTCGCCGAACTCCTTTTCTCGCGCTTCGTAACGACCGTGCACGCGCTCCGCAAGATCTTCGAGCAGTTCTTCCTGGGAGATCTCTTCCAGAGATTCCGCCGTCAGGTTGGCACTGATTCCGAAAAGCCGATACAGTTCAGTGTTCAACTTCTCGAGATCCCAGTCTTCCGCGTAGGTCTTGTCGCTGGTGCAGTCCGCCACCACGGCATCCAGCAAATCGTCCACCATATTCTGGATGACCGGAGCAAGATCCTCTCCCTGCAAGGCTTCACGCCGCTGGCGATAAATCACTTCGCGCTGCTGGTTCATGACATCGTCGTATTCGATGAGCTGCTTGCGGATGCTGAAGTTCTGGGCTTCCACCCTGGCCTGTGCATTCTCGATGGCCTTGCTGATGAGACGGTGCTCGATGGGCTCGTCCTCCTCCATGCCGATGCGCTGCATGAGCCCCGAGATGCGATCCGCCGCAAAAATCCGCATGAGGTCGTCTTCCAGGGAGAGATAAAACCTCGAGGAACCGGGATCTCCCTGGCGGCCGGAACGCCCCCGAAGCTGGTTGTCGATCCGCCGCGATTCGTGCCGCTCGGTGCCGATGATGTGAAGCCCGCCCAGGTCAGCCACACCGGGCCCCAGCACGATGTCGGTGCCGCGGCCGGCCATGTTGGTCGAAATCGTAACTGCCCCGCGCTGCCCGGCCAGAGCCACAATTTCGGCTTCCTTCTCATGGTGCTTGGCGTTCAGGACCTGGTGAGGCACTCCTTGCTTCTTGAGGCTTTCGCTCACCCTTTCGGATTTCTGTATGCTCACTGTTCCCACGAGGACGGGACGCCCCATTTCGTGGAGCTCCTTGATCTCCCGCACCACGGCCCGGAACTTCTCGCGCTCGGTTCGATAGATGCAATCGGGGTAATCCTTGCGGATCATCTTTTTGTGCGTCGGGATGACCACCACTTCCAGCTTGTAGATTTTGGCGAACTCGGGAGCTTCCGTATCCGCCGTACCGGTCATCCCCGCCAGCTTGTCGAACATCCGGAAGTAGTTCTGGAATGTAATCGTGGCCAGCGTCTGGTTTTCGTTCTCGATCTTGACGTTCTCTTTGGCTTCGAGGGCCTGATGGAGTCCCTCGCTGTAGCGGCGCCCGGGCATCAAACGCCCCGTGAACTCATCCACGATGACGACCTTGCCGCCCTTGACGATGTAGTCCACATCCCGAGTGAAGAGCACGTGCGCTTTCAAGGCCTGGTGCGTATGATGCAAGATGTCGATGTGCCGCGGATCATACAGGTTGTCCACACCCAGGAGTTGCTCGACCCGGGCCACGCCCTCCTCCGTCAAGGCGACGGTGCGGCTTTTCTCCTCTCTTGTGTAGTGCAATTCCGCCTGAAGCGAAGGGATGATCTTGTTGATGCGGTAATAGAGCTCTGTGGACTTCTCGGCAGGACCTGAAATAATCAGGGGAGTCCGCGCCTCGTCGATCAGGATACTGTCCACCTCGTCCACGATGGCATAGTTCAACTCGCGCTGCACCATATCGGACAGCCGGAACTTCATGTTGTCCCGCAGGTAATCGAACCCGAACTCGTTATTGGTCCCGTAGGTCACATCCGCATCGTAGGCCTCCTTCCGTTCACGATCGTCCATACCGTGAACGATGCATCCCACTCCGAGGCCGAGGAACCGGTAGATCTTCCCCATCCATTCGCTGTCGCGACGCGCCAGGTAGTCATTGACCGTCACCAGGTGAACGCCTTTGCCCGTGAGCGCATTGAGATAGACCGGCATGGTGGCGACCAGGGTCTTGCCTTCACCGGTCTTCATCTCGGCAATCTTTCCCTGGTGAAGAACGATCCCTCCGATGACCTGAGCGTCGAAGGGCCGCATCCCGAGAGTCCGAATCGAGGCTTCACGGACGACCGCGAAGGCCTCGGGCAAAAGGTCATCCAGAGGCTCACCGTTTTCCAACCGCTGTCGAAACTCACCCGTTTTGGCAATCAGGTCCGCATCGCTGAGCTTCCGGATTTTCGGTTCCCACTGGCCGGTCTGATCCACCAATGGAGCCACTCGCTTCAAGTTCCGATCGTTTTGACTTCCAAATATCTTCTTCAGAACATCGCCAATCATATCTGAGTCGTCTTCCTTTCACTTATGCAGTATAGAAACCGGCACTGCCTGCACCCGGAATATTCAACAACGGTTTTGCTGCCTCAACTATTTCCCTGCAGCAGATGGGGCATTCCCGGCTGATACTTCAGTCGTCAAATCCATGACAAGGGCCACCTCGTCACATTCCGGAAATTTCGGGCAATGGAGGCAGTCAGCCCAGATCTTCTGAGGAAATATGTTCTTGTCCGCAACCTGGAATCCCATCCGCTCAAAAAATCCGGTCTCGTAAGTCAGGGTGAAAAGGCGTTTGATTCCCAGCTCCCGTGCCTCATCGATACAGGCCTGAACCAGGCTTCGGCCGACACCTCTTCCCTGATACTCGTCGGCCACCGCCAGGGAGCGGATCTCAGCCAGATCCTCCCACATGATGTGCAGGCTGCAGCACCCCATGACCTGTCCTATGGACTCGTCACGAGCCACGAACATATCCCGGAGATTCGTGTAGAGCTCGCTCAAGGAACGGGCCAGAAGCTTGCCTTGCTGAGCAAATCCCGCCAGGAGCTTCTGTATAATGGCCACATCAGCGATTCTGGCCTTTCTTATTTCATAACCCTTCGAGGATTTCATGATTCCCTCGAAACTCTCCCTGGCAGTCCCTCATGGCCCTTCGGGCCACCCTGAACGAGGAAAAGCCCGACAGGGCCAGGTTCTTAACTAGAAACTCGAAACTTCTCAAAGCAGGTGCCCCGGACCAACCTTGACCAAACATCCACACACCCTCTAAATCCGCCGCGAAACGATGGAGGACAAGGCTTGCAGGAAGCGATGGATGTCATCCTCCGTTGTGGCGTAACCCGGTGAAACCCTCACGGTTCCCTCGGGAAAAGTTCCCAGCAACTGGTGGGCAAGGGGCGCACAGTGCAGACCGGTGCGAACGGCGATATCGAACCCTTCATCCAGGATGAAACCGATATCTGAAGGATTCATATGGCTTATCCTGAACGATACGACCCCTGTACCCCGATGATACGGATTCAAGACATCCACGCCCGGCAATTCCGCAAGGGCCGTCTCCAGGACGGCGGCCAGATGCAGTTCGTGGGCCAAAATTCTATTTTGCCCCTTTTCGCGAATGAACTCAATTCCCGCTGCAAGACCGGCAATGCCCGGCAGGTTGCCTGTTCCGCTTTCGAATCGATCTGGACAGGCGTCGGGATGGCTCAGGTCCTCGGAACGACTCCCGGTTCCTCCCTCCATGAGCGGAAGCACCTCAAGTTCGGGCCTGACATAGAGGATTCCCACCCC
>CAZEOY010000277.1:0-5461 GCA_964513835.1 uncultured Syntrophobacteraceae bacterium | reverse complement strand
ACTTTCCCTCGGAATCGAGACCCTTGGCGGTGTCATGACACGCCTCATCGAGAGAAATACGACGATTCCCACGCGCAAAAGCCAGGTTTTTTCGACAGCAACGGACAATCAGACGGCGGTCTCCATCCATGTTCTGCAGGGCGAAAGGGAGATGGCCTCTGATAACAAGACACTTGGCCGCTTTGAATTGGTGGGGATTCCAGCAGCTCCGCGGGGTGTTCCTCAGATTGAGGTGACTTTCGACATTGACGCCAACGGCATTGTGCATGTCTCAGCCAAAGATCTGGCCACCCAGAGAGAGCAGTCTATTCAGATCACTGCATCGAGTGGGCTTTCAGATAGCGAGATCAAGAACCTGGTGCGGGAGGCTGAGGCTCACGCTGAGGAAGATAAGAAGAAGCGGGCTCTGGTGGAAGCGAGAAACAACGCCGACTCTCTCATCTACAGCACGGAGAAGACCCTGCGAGAAATGGGGGACAAGGTCGACTCCAAGACCAAGCAGGACATTGAAGAGCAGATCGCGAAGGTGAGATCCGTCATGGACGGAAACGATGCCGATGCCATCCAACGCGAACTGGATCAACTCATGCAGATCTCGCATAAGGTGGCAGAAGAGGCTTACAAGAGGGCTTCTGCTCAGCAGGGAGCAGCGCATGAGGAAGGTCGCGGGCCGGGTGGACAGGAATCGGCCGCAGGCCGTCAGAGACCGGACGACGATGTGGTGGATGCTGATTTTGAAGAAGTGAAAGACAAGTAGGACAGAGCCGGCATCATACAGTAGAGGATCACGCGAAGGGCACAGGTTTTCTTGTGCCCTTCGCGTGCTGTTAGGGACCAGAGCCTGTCTCAAGAGCGATCAACATCAGGGAGAAAGCTCGGACCGTTGCCAGAAGGAGATGTGATGGGCAGGTCAAGGATCGGTTCTCTGAGCAGGCGTCGACATGCCTGGGAAAATGCAGTAAGCTTCACTGGAACCTGAGTCGGAATGCGAGTGGTGAACTGGCCCATTCAGGAGAGTTTTCAAAAAGGATGAGGCAAGCTTATGGTCAAGGGAGTTTCTCGGCTTTTTGCTTTGGTCGTTTTAATCTTAACTGCCAGCTGTGCCTCCGCTCCTCCCCAGCAGCCACCGCCGGGTTCGGGCCCGGGGCTCTCCAAATCTCCACCTCCTGAAGCGGAGGTGCTGTGGCGAAAGGCCGAGCAGGAGAGAAGTGCAGGAAATCTCAAGGGGGCTGTCTCCACCCTCGAAGGTCTGGCTCAGACTTATCCAGACAATGTGATTGCTGCAAGATCACTCCACAAACTGGGACAGATCCATCTTGAGAGCGGGCAGGGGGAACGAGCGCTGCAATACATCGAGTACCTTCTTTACATGTACCCGCGCTGGGAGGGTTATCGCAGGGCACAAGTGGATCAACTGAAGGGCTGGTGGATGGTCGGGCGAAAGAAGCAGGTCTTCAAGGAAGCGGTGCCCCTTTGGGAGGGTTCGTCCGGCGACCACGAAGCACAGCTGGAGCTGGCAGTCTTCATGGCCGATGTTTACAGAAGCCAAGGTGACAAGCAGACGGCTTTCGAGTGGGTCATGGCGGGGTTCACGGTTGCCAGATCTTCCGACGAGCAGAAGCCCCTGACGCTTGCGGCGACAGAACTTGTCAAGGATATGGATGAGGGCGAGGTGCGTCGGCTCTATAAAAAGAATGTTACGGAGACCATGCGTGTCTTCCTTGACTTTCGATTGGCCCAGATCGAGGCGCAGCAGATGCCCAAGGAGGCCGCCAGAGAGAGGTACAGGTCTATTCTCACTCAAAATCCATCCCATCCTCTTGTGCCCGAGATACAGGCTGCCATGCTGGGATTGGCTCCCGGTGAAAAGTCTGCACCCGTAAATCCTGGCAAGGTTGGCTGTCTGATTCCGCTCAATGGTCCGCACGAAAAGTATGGACGGATGGTCCTTCGCGGCGTGGATATGGCGCTGGCTGAGTGGAACGAGAAGCATGCCGGGAACCCCGTTACTCTGGTAGCCAAAGATGTATCCGGTGATGCCACGCAAGCAGCCAGAGCCTTCGACTCGCTTGTCAATGACGATGCGGTCCTGGGAATCGTTGGTCCGCTGGGAAGCCAGACCACCAGGACGCTTGCACCCCTTGCGGATCGCCGGGGGGTGCCGCTGTTGACTCTCACCCAGAAGGACGAAGACATGTCGGCAAACCCTTATGTCATCAATGTCTTTCTGGATAATGCCGAGCTGGTTCGAACGGCTGTTCGTTATTGTCGTGAAAAGCTGAACGCCACACGTTTTGCAGCTCTCTATCCTGATGACCGCTACGGCCAGCAGCTGTCAAAGATCTTCGCTGAGGTTGTCAAGGCGGAGGGGGGCACTCTGTTGGCCAGTGTAGCCTACAAGGGAAAGAGCACGGACTTCCAGGAGCCGATTGAGAAGCTTCAGAGTGTTGCCAAACAGAACATCCCCCCCACAGGGGATGACTCGACGCCTTTTGAAGTGCTCTTCATTCCTGACCAGGTTCAAACCGTGTCTCTTATCGCTCCCCAGTTGCTTTACCACAACGTGGTCGGGCCGACTCTTCTGGGAACCAACCTGTGGGGTGAGGCGCCACTGGTGGAGATCGGGGGGACCTACGTGGAGCACGCCGTGTTCGCCACTCCGTTCTATCCAGGATCGGGAACTCCACGGCTGCGGGCATTCAAAGAAAAATATGAGGCCCTTTACAATTCCCCGCCGTCCTATCTTGAGGCGCAGGCTTACGACGCCATGATGCTGTTCCTTCAGGCACGATCCATGCTCGGAGGAAAGACCGTGGATCGTACATCACTGCTTCAGAATCTGCGTCAGATTCGCAACTTTGAAGGAGTGGCGGGAACCTACAGCTTCACGCCCACGGGTGAGGTGACTCGTGGCTATACGGTCCTTCAGGTCTCCAACGGGCAGTTGGTGAAGGTGGCGCCCTGAGCTGAAGGGGGTGCTTGGCAATGAAGTAATGGAATCCAGGATTGGATGGCCGTGGTGCTGCAATTGTTTTTTGGCTGGGTGCTCTGCCTTGACATTGGAAACGATGAAATTATAATGGTCTCAGCTCCAGAAGGGGCCGATAAGGAAGTCAATGCCGACTAGCGGTGATGCCTGAAGAGGAGGTTTACAAGATGCCGATCTACGAGTATGAATGTTTGAAGTGTGGGAAGACGATGGAGGCTATGCAGAGATTCTCGGATCCCCCGCTCGGTGAGTGTTGCCATTGCAGAGGGGAAGTTCGCAAACTCATCTCCATGAGCACTTTCCACCTCAAAGGTTCGGGTTGGTATGTGACCGATTACTCCGGCAAGAATCAGAGTGCTGGCTCATCCAAGTCCGGGGATGCCAAGCAGCCTGAGAAGACCGAGACCAAGAGTGCTTCAAGCGAGAGTCCCGCGTCGGGTGATTAAGGGTTGCAGAGTTGTTTTCCGAGGTCCGGGCATTCTGATCTCTTCAAAAGTGGCAATCCAGAAAAACACAGTTTCAAATATTCAATGCCATAACATCAATCCGCGGGCGTAAATGCCCGCTTTTTCTTTTTGTCGCCGAACCCTTTGTCTTCATCATCGGTCAGGGCATCTCGAAGCTATCCAGGACCTACCCCGATAGGGGAAGCTGGGATGGCCCTCAGCAGAAGTTTTCACCTTTTGCCAAACCGGTCGCCGGGAGGGAGAAAGGTTTCGAAATGGGCGTTCGGATATGATCTGCTCGGCTGGTGCCCTCCCGGTTGATGAAGAGCGCATGATGAACGTTAAGGCGTGAGGTGTCTTTATGTCCAAAGGGCTGCTGATCGTGTTCACGGGCAACGGCAAGGGTAAAACCACTGCTGCATTAGGAATGGCGGTCCGGGCCGCCGGCCATTCCATGCGAACCCTGGTTCTGCAATTCATCAAGGGTGCTTGGAAATACGGAGAATTGGAGGCACTGAGGCGTTTCGATGAGATTGTGATTCAGCCGCTGGGAACTGGTTTTACGTGGAAGAAGGAGAACCTGGACGAAGACCGCAAGTTGGCTGAGATCGGCTGGAATCTCGCTTCCGAGGAGATTGAAAGGGGAAATTACGATATAGTTGTCCTTGATGAGCTGAATCTCGTCTTGGCTTACGGACTTCTCCCCGCCGCCGAAGTCCTGGAGACATTGAGGCGAAGGCCACGGGGTCTTCATGTGGTCGTAACCGGCAGGAACGCCCCGGACGAATTGATTGCTGCTGCCGACCTTGTCACGGAAATGCGCGAAATCAGACATCCCTATCGTGACCAGTCCATTCGGGCACAGAAGGGAGTTGAGTTCTGACTCCGACGGATCTGAGAGCACAAAGGTTGCGCGAGCTCTATGTGCGTGTTCGCGACGATCCTTTCTGGAAAAACCCTGCGGTTGGGACGGTGTTTGTTCCAGGCTGGGGGGCTTTGGAAGACGGTCGTTTGGTTTTGGTTGGAGAAGCCCCGGGGCGCGACGAGGAGAGGGACCGACGGCCTTTTGTGGGTGCTGCCGGAAAGAACCTGAATCGACTGCTCGAAGAGATCGATCTGGTGAGAGAGCAGGTCTATGTCACCAATCTGGTGAAGTACCGCCCTCTCGCTCCGAGGGGTGGCAACCGGAGCCCGACCGCCAAAGAGCAGCACCATGCACTTCCCTATCTGCTGGAGGAGCTGCGAATCCTCTCGCCGGGACTGGTGGTGTGCTTGGGGCTTTCCGCAGCGAAGGCTCTCCTGGGGGAGCCGGGGCTGAAAATGAGCGCAGCCAATGGAGAGTCTTTCCATGCTCATTCTCTTCGAATCATCGTCACGTATCATCCTTCGCCGCTGAATTACTACACTCCCGCCAAACGGGAGGCATTGCATGCTGCCTTTTCCCGGATCAAGACCCTATTGACGCTTTGACAGCCCGTTGAACCCTTGAGACGATTGAATGGATGGTGCACCATGACGGAAGCGCAGCTCAGGGACAAGATTGCAGCCTACACGAGGTTCCCGCCCCGCGGGAACATCAATATCATCTCTGATACGACCGAGTTCATGTCTATCAAGTCGGACGACATCCTCGAGCTTGGGGGAACCTACTACCTGGTGCGAGGCGAGGAAGTGGAAGGCCGGTTCGGGTTGGATGGCGAACCCAAATACTGGGTCAAGAGAGTCATCGATTTGACTGATGGCAGCTCGAAGATCATCAAGTTGGTCTTCCATGAGAAGTTCCTGATGCAGCTGGGGTCTGAACAGATTCAGTGTTTCCGGAGTCCGGTGAAAGAGGCCCGGATTCTGGACAAGGTTCGTGACGATCTGCGATTCATGCAGGGTGTCAACATCCTGGACTCGGCCGGGAATCACGTGAGGATCATCGACCGGATTCAGGGGACCCGCTACTACGACTATATCCACAATTTGCAAATGGAGCATGAGGTCTACTTTCACGAAGATTTTCCCATCATCTTCGAGCACA
>CAZEOY010000276.1:0-5475 GCA_964513835.1 uncultured Syntrophobacteraceae bacterium | reverse complement strand
TTGCGTAATTGACGGTCACATCGGCTCCCGCTCGCGCGAGAGAAAAGGCGACGCTGCGGCCGATCCCCCTGGAACCGCCCGTGACGATAGCGACTTTGTTCGACAGGTTCTTCAGGCTCATTTCGCTTCCTCGCGACCGGCATCATCCGAATCACCCGGCAACGCCTTTACGGCCTCAGCCGGGGTCTTCCGGCTGGGGACCTCGGAAGCCCGCTCCCATCCGGAAATCTTTATGCTCCCGGGCGCATAGTCAGGCGGCAGGTAGCTCTCCGGAATGGTGATGCGGTTGCCGTCCCGGATCTGGGCGTAATGGGGTGACATGATCTCCACGCCGGCCTCGTTGAACTTGTCCTGGATGTTGGCGTGGAGATCGGAGGTGATGCGCGGCATCTTCTCCGGAACCTTCGTGAAGAGATTGATCTGGTAGGCGACGTAGAAATCGTTCAGAGCCGTTTGAAGCACGAATGGAGCGGGTGATTCCAGGACATTCGAGGTGGCCCTGGCGGCCTCGATGAGGAGCCCATGGACCTGCTGCCACGGCACATCGTAGCCGATGGTGATGGTCGTGTGGAGAACCAGGCCGCTTCGCTGTGCCTGGATGCTGTAATTGGTGATGTGGGCGTTCATCACGGCCGAGTTGGCCAGGGTGATGGTTTCGTTCTTGAAAGTCCTCACCCGGGTGACCATCGTTTTCCTCTGGACCACCGTCCCCGTGACGTCTCCGATCTTCACCACGTCTCCCTCGCGGAAAGCCTGCATGTAGGTCAGGCTGAGTCCCGCCGCGACGTTTCCGATAGCCGAGGTGGAGCCCAGGGAAAAGAGAACGCCCATAAAGATGGAAACACCCTTGAAAGCCGGTGAATCGGAGCCGGGTATGTAGGGATAGGCCACCACCACGGCAAAGGCAATGACCAGCAGCCTGAGGACCTTGTAAGTCGGATCGGCCAGATCCGAGTCGAATTCCCGGATGATCACTTTTCCGTCACGAACCAGGCCGAAGAAATATTTGAGGCTTTTGAGCACATAATGGGAAATGGCGACCAGGACGCCGATGAATACCAGGCCCGGCATTTGATTCCAGAGGGCGTTTCCCATGGTGCTGAGGGCCGCCAGACCGTAATCCAGGAGGTGCATGGCCAGCCTCTGAGTCCATGGAAAGAAGCTCAGCCCCAGCTGCACATAGAAATAGACCAGAACAAAGATGGACATGATCTTGAAAATCTTCCCGACAAGAACCGCCAGGTGCTTGATACGGTCGGCCGTGAAGAACTCGAAGTTGCCGATGTGCACAGAGGGGATGAAGGTCGCCGCCCTGATGAAGGCCTCCAGCTTTTGCACGCCCCGCTCCTGCAGTTTCAGCAGGATGAGCAGGATAACGGTGCTCAACAACGTGAAGAATACTCCCTGGGCAATGATGCGCAGGCTTCGCTTCTCCCGGTAGTCGCGGATGGCATTCCTCATCTTCTCGGAGATTTCCAGGGCCAGTTCCTTCCGGTCGCGCCCCTCCACCGAGGCATCCTTGTCGAAGACGGCCATGAGGAAGAAATCATCCGCCGAGATCTCGGAAACGATTTCAAGATCCTGCACCTCAATAGACTCCGGACGTCTTGGGAGATCCTTCGCGAATTTGAGCAAACGGTCGGAGATGCTGTCGGCGCGATACTGCGGACTGAACGCCTTGGTACCCACGTGAATCTCGACGATCAATTGGCCATCCAGCAGGACCCTTGCCGGCGGGTAGTTCAGCTCGTCCTCTCCCCACACTGGAAAGGATAGAGCCACTGCCAGGCAGAACACCAAAATCCCCGCTTTCCTACTCTCCATCGTACCCTCCCCCCTTGATTGAATGTAGGCGAACCCGAGGAATGCCGGCACAAATGGGTACTCACGGCCGGTCAACAGATGGTCCTCCCGCTAAGATATGGAGCACTGAAGTCGCTGGAAAGCGCCCCTGCGATACTAATGCGGCCTGCGACCGGAAAAAACGGAGTCCGGCCTCGCTGGATTGGCTAAGAGGCTGTCCGAGAACGGGCACATCGCCTTCCGTTGTCATCCCGGCTAAAGCCGGGATCCAGGAGACATGCGGATTTCTGGATTCCGGCTTTAGCCGGGATGATGTTCCGGAGGCATTGTCGGACAACCTCCTAGTGAAGAATTCCGACAGTCTCCTCGACTGCTTTCAGCAGTTCGCCGCCTTTCATGAGGTGAACCATGCTATTGATGTCCCTGGAGAGCACGCGGTCTTTCTCGAGATGAGGAATGGCCCGGCGAATGGTCCTGTAGGCGGCGAGAGTCCCCTCCCCTGGCTTGAGATTCGTGAAGAGGTCCAGCGCCTGTGCGCCGCAGAGCAGCTCGATGGCGACGACATGCTCGGCGTTACTCACGATGTCCCTGGCCTTGCGGGCCGAAATGGGGCTCATGGACACGTGGTCCTCCTTGTTGGCCGAAGTCGGTATGGAGTCCACGCAGGCAGGGTGGGAGAGGACCTTGTTTTCGGAGACGAGGGCCGCTGCAGTGTACTGGGCGATCATGAAGCCGGAGTTGAGCCCCCCGTCCTGGACCAGGAAGGCCGGAAGACCGCTCAGCTGCGGGTTGACCAGCCGCTCGATGCGACGCTCGGAGATGTTGGCCAGCTCGGCCACCGCCATACACAGGAAGTCCAGGGCCAGTCCCACCGGTTGCCCGTGAAAGTTCCCCCCGAGGAGGAACTCTCCAGAATCGCTGAAAATTAAAGGATTGTTGGTAGAGGAGTTCATCTCGGTCTCCACCACCCGGCGCACGTAGTCGATGGCGTCCTTGCTGGCGCCGTGGACCTGGGGCGAGCACCGGAGGGTGTAGGCATCCTGGATGCGGCCGCAATCCTTGTGGGAGGACATGATTTCGCTGTTCTGGATCATCCGGCGCATGTTGTCCGCCGCCGCCGCCTGACCGGGATGGGGCCTGAGTTCGTGAATCCGCGGGTCGAATTCGGTCCGGCTTCCCAGGAGTACCTCCAGGCTCATGGCGGCGGCGACGTCGGCCAGGCGGGAGAGATGCAGGGCGTCTTGAACCGCGAGTCCCCCGATGGCAGTGGTCATCTGGGTGCCGTTCACCAGGGCGAGGCCCTCCGCGGGCTGCAGCTCCAACGGCTCCAGTCCGCATGATTGAAGGGCACGCGCACCGTCCATCCGCATGCCGTTCACGAACGCTTCGCCCTTTCCGATCAGCACCAGGGCCAGATGCGCCAGGGGAGCCAGATCCCCGCTCGCCCCCACTGAACCCTTTTCGGGGATCACGGGAACAATGCCACGGTTCAGCATCTCGACGAGCATGCGAACCGGCTCGGTCCGTATTCCCGAGTGCCCGAGGGCCAGATCCTTCACTCGAAGGGCCATAACGGCGCGCACCGCATCCTCCTCGAGAAGGCTCCCCACGCCAGCCGCATGGCTCATGAGCACATTCATCTGGAGCCGCCTGGCCTCCTGCGGAGGGACGATGACGTCACTCAGAGCCCCGAAGCCCGTCGTCACGCCATAGACGATTCGTCCCTCCTGGAGCCATCGTTCCACCAGCCCCCGGGATCTGAGAATCCGCGCTTCGGACTCGGCTGCCAGTCGCACAACGGCCCCCTGCCTTGCAATGGCCACCAGATCTTCCAGCGACATCCCGTCCACACCCAGAGTGATTGCTTTCATCTTGGTTTGTGGTTTCCCGTTCCTGGTTTCAGGTTATCGTCCGCAGCCCTTGACTCTCCTCGAACTTCATTCAACCGGATTGGCTGTCCCCGTGACGGGGGCAAACCAACGACCGGCCGGGCGTTTCCGCCCGCTGCAGCGGTCCATTGCCCCCTAACCCGAAAACACCGACTCCCCGCCCTTGTAGACACCCATCACGGGCGAAACGCCTGCGTGGTAGGCCAGGACGGCCGGGGTTTCGCCGTCCAGGAGGAGCAGGTCCGCTTTCTTGCCCACCTGAAGGCTTCCGACCTGCCGGGACCGGCCAACGGCGTGAGCCGCATTCAATGTGGACGCCACCAGGGCCTCGGAGACTGAAAGGCCCATGCCCAGCACCGAAAGCCCGAACACGAACGGCATGGACTCCGTGTAGCTGGTTCCGGGATTGCAATCCGTGGCCAAGGCGACGGGGAGCCCCGATCCCACCATCCTCCGCGCCGGTGCAAAACCTTTACGCAGACTGTAGGCCGTTGCGGGAAGAAGCACCCCGACGACCCCTGCCGCCGCCATGGCCCGCATGTCCGCGTCCGTCGTATGAAGCAGGTGTTCGGCGGATTTGGCTCCGAGATCCGCCGCCAGGGCTGATCCCCCCAATCGGTGAATTTCGTCGGCGTGGATTTTGAGTCCCAATCCGGCCTCGCGTGCGGCTTCAAGGATTCGGCGGCTCTGCCCCACTGTGAAGGCACCTTCTTCGCAGAAGACGTCACAGAACCGGGCAATCCCCTGACTGGCCGCAGCCGGCAGCATTACCCCCACGAGCAGGTCCACGTAGGTCTCCGGGGTCCCCCGGTACTCCTCCGGCACGGCATGGGCCCCCATGAAGGTGGGCACGACATCCAGCGGGGTCTCCCGACCGACCCGGTCGATGGTGCGAAGCATTTTGAGCTCCGCTTCCGTTTCAAGTCCATACCCGCTCTTGATCTCCACGGTCGTCGTGCCGAGACGAAGGGCCGAGAGGACATGCTTCCGCGTCACGGAGAAGAGGTCATCCTCGGTCGCACTCCGCACCGCTTGAACCGAAGAAAGAATGCCGCCCCCGCGTCGAAGAATCTCCAGGTAGTCGACTCCGTCCAGGCGGAGGCTGAACTCCTCCTCCCGGGGTCTGGCGAAACACATGTGGGTGTGCGCGTCCACAAAGCCCGGAATGACGCAGCAGCCGCGGCAGTCCACTTCCAGTTCCACGTCCTGTGGAGAGAGGCCGGAGAGCACTTCGCGTTCCTCCCCGATGGCTTCGATGATTCCGTTATGAGAGACGATGGCGCCTCGGGGAATCTGGCGCACCTCGCCCTGGCGGCTCCCGCAGAGGGGAGAGCCCGGATCGACGGGTGTGAAGATGTGTGCATTTCTGAACAATTTTCGGTTCATCCTCGACCTCAACCCCAATTCCATTCTCGCGCAGAGACGCGGAGATGCAGAGAAGATCCACCAGGAGCTTCCATTTGAGGAGACGCAAGGCGCCTCCGGTCCGCGCAAAGCACCCGGCCGCACCGATGCTGGACCTCCAACCCGAAACCCGACACTACATCAAGATCCTCACCCCGCGATCGGCGGCCGCCTTTCGGGCCAGTTCGTAGCCGGCGTCCGCATGCCGGAGGATCCCCATGGCCGGGTCATTTCGGAGAACCGTCGAGACCCTGAGCTCCGCCTCGGCCGTTCCGTCCAGTACGGTCACCCGGCCGGCGTGGAGAGCGTAGCCTATGCCGACCCCGCCGCCGTCGTGGATGTATACCCAGCTCGCCCCGGAAGCCACGTTGACCTGGGC
>CAZEOY010000275.1:0-5485 GCA_964513835.1 uncultured Syntrophobacteraceae bacterium | reverse complement strand
GACCTTCCCTTTCCGAATGTGTCGCAGAATCGTATTGACCGCAGACAGGCGGGGGCTCACGATATGCCCCAGTCCGATGGCGGCCGCGATGGGCATGTAGGCGATCTTGTTGATCCGGGTGATGGTGCGTCGCGCCCCCAGCTGGCGGGCCAGAAGCGACGAGAGGATATTGTTCTCCTCGTCGCCCGTCACCGAAACGACCACATCCATGCCCTGAATGTTCTCCTCCTCGAGGAGTTCCTGGTCAGTGCCGTCCCCGTGCAACACGATGGTGCGGTCCAGCTGATCAGCCAGTGCATCGCACTTTTCAAGGTTCTTCTCGATGAGCCGTACATGCAGGGAGGTCTTTTCCAGGCGCTGAGCCAGACCCGACCCGATGTTTCCGCCACCGATGATGAGAACATGCCGAATGGGGACCGGTCGGCTCCCGAAAACCTCCAGGACCTCCTCCATCTGCGGTTTTTCGCAGACGCAGTAGACCAGGTCACCCGTGCGGATGTAGCTTTTACCCGTCGGTATGATAAGCCGGTTCTGCCTGATGATGGCGGCAATGATGAAGCGCAGCTCGCCGGTTCTCTGCCTGAGCTCGATCAGGTCCTTGCCGACGGTCGGGCAATCCTCGTTGATGCGAATGCCCATGAACTGGATTCGGCCGTCTGCGAATTCGCTGATTTCCTCGGCGTTGGGGACCCTCATGAGCCCCTCAAGGGTTTTGACCACCTCGAGCTCGGGACTGATGATGTGATCGATGTCGAGGATCCGCTCGATGAGGTCTGGCCGGTAGTGGGTGTAATCCGTGTTCCGGATCCTCACCAGCTTGACGATGCCGGCAGCCATGGCGTGAGCGAAAAGGGAAGCAACCAGGTTGGTCTCGTCGCTGTCGGTCACGGCCAGAAAGGTCTCGGCATCACGAACCCCGGCCTCGTCCAGGATCCGCGGATTGCTGCCCGAACCTTGGACGGTCTTGACATCCAGAAGCTCGGCAAAGCGCTTGAGGACTTCGGGATTCTTGTCAATGACCACTACCTCCTTGCTCTCCATCGCCAGGCGATGAGCAATGTGGAAACCGACTTCCCCTCCTCCCACAATGACCACCTTCAAACCGTATCCTCCTGCATCTTCACGGACTCCTGCGGGTCGATGGCATGCTTGCACACCCATAGCAGATAAGGTGGGAGTGTACCACCCTCAACTGAGCCCGGCGGGCGCCTGCATTGCTGTCTTTGAATCATGCCCGGGGGGCCCGATGGATGCCAGGGTGACGGAATGAAAACAGAACCGTCTGTCGGGAGTGCCTGCTGAATCCTCACTGTCGTCTCAGGTATTCTCGAATGACCAGTGCCGCGGCGGCACCTTCTCCCGCCGCACTGACCACCTGTTTGGTGCTGCCCATGCGGACATCCCCTGCTGCAAACACGCCGGGCACGCTGGTTTCCAGCATATAGGGCGCGCGCATCCTGTACCCTACGATATGCCGGCCCTGCTGAGGCAGGTCGTAGCCGGTCAGAACGAAGCCCCAGGGATCCAGGAGCACGCCGCTGCCTTCCAGGAAACGGGTATTCGGAATGAGGCCGATAAAGACGAAAACACCGTCGACCTGCAGATCCTCCTCCTGGCCCGTCCGAGCATCCAGGATCCTCAGGTGAGACAGCTTGGAGCTGGAGCCGAGGAATGCCTTGACCTGAGTCTGAAAGCGAATTTCAATTTTCGGGTCCCTGAAGACCTCTTCCTGGATCAATCTGGTTGCCCGAAACTCTTCCCCTCGCACCAGTATCGTGACATGCTCGGCAAATTTCGTCAGGAACAGGCTCTCCTCAGTTGCGCTGTTTCCGCCGCCGATGACGGCGACGCGCTTCCCCTTGTAGAAGGGGCCGTCGCAGGTGGCGCAAAAGTGGACGCCGGCTCCCAGGTAGTCCGTCTCACCCGGAACACCAAGTCGCTTGTAGTGGCTTCCGGTGGCAATGAGCAAAGAGCGGGCAGTGTACTCCTTGCCGCTTTCGGTTTTCAGAGCGTGCAGTTCGGCACGCCGTGAGATTTTTGCGACCTGGTTGACCTGGAGGAGCTCCACGCCGAATCGCTCTACCTGCCGACGCAGCCGCTGGGAGAAATCATTTCCGGTCACCCCGTCCGGAAAGCCGGGCATGTTGTCCAGTCTCTCCGTTCCGGCTGCCTGACCCCCGAAGGCCGACTTCTCTACGACCAGCGTGTCGATGGCTTCTCGAGACGTGTAGAGCGCCGCCGTCAGGCCGGCAGGACCACCCCCGATAACGATCAGGTCATATTGAGATCGCGAAGCTTCGGTTTTCAGCCCCAGTTTGGCGGCCAGCTCCGCAACGGTGGGCTGGACCAGAAACGACCCGTCACCGAAGACGATGGTCGGGATGATCCGTTTGCCGCCGTTCTTTTCAATGACGAATTGCTCCGCCTCGGCATCATCGTCGATGTTCACCCATCGGTAGGGGATTTGATGCTCTCCCAGAAAGATCTTGCTGTTCCGGCAGGCCGGACACGAGTGAGCGCCATAAACCGTGATCTCCGGTTCAGCCATGAAAGACTCCTGTGCCTGGTTCCATCACGATTCCCATCGCCGCGTCTCGACCCGGAAAGATATCATGCTACCGCTTGATACAATGATCCTCGCCATCTATTTATCAGGTTCCAGTTCCCATGGATATCGGTCTTTTCTTACCGAGATCCAATAGAGCCTGCCAGAGTTTCTCCATGGGTCAAGAACTATGCCTTCCTCGAAGGCCTGCCCCTTTGCTGAGATGACCACGCTGCTGTGAGTTCTCCACGATGAGTCGCGGTATGCAATGCCGCGGTGGAAGTCGAAGCTTTTCTGATCCAATCCACGGAAGCGTTCGATCAGGTCTATCGACCAGTGAAAACACAATCCTCGCTTCTTTTTCCCTTTGTTCACGAGATAATTGTGTAACAGAGGTGGGCGGACTAATTCATACTGGTTCGCAAGAACCATCGAAAACCTGATCGCCGTATTCGCGATCAGGCAAGCCTCTTTCTCGTCAATGTCATTACTCAGGGATTCCAGATCCTTTTTGAGGCTTAATACCTGCTCGTTATACTCGTCAGGGACTGACGCACAGAGCAATGGATCTTCATTCGCTCCATTCCATGGCTCTTGATAATGAACACTGCCACAACCGCTGAAGAAGAGGAACACGAGAAGAAGTGCTCCCGCGGCCATCTGATCCCTCATTTGCAATATCCTGTAGTAGGTTATCGCCTTCTCAGAAGGCTAATGGCTTGTCGAAGCTCGGCGAATTGATGGATGATGCAGTCCGGTTCAACGCCCTCCATCTCTTTTTTGCCTTGGTTGGATGAGAAGAATACGGTTTTGATTCCGAGTCGAACGGCTCCGAAAATATCTCTGTACATATCGTTGCCCACAAAAACCACCTCCTTCGGCGACAGCCTCAGGCTGGAAAGGGCTGTCTCAAACAGCCTTCTGTCGGGTTTTCTGAAGCCATAATCACTGGATATGATGATCGGATTGAAATAGGATTGGATCCCTAGGGCGTGCATCTCCGGCAGGGCCCAGCCGCTTTGACCGTCCGAGACGACGGCCAGCCTGAAGCGGGAGTGCAATGCATCCAGCACTGCCTTCACCTCCGGGTAGAGCTTCAAACGCTGGCGTGAGATGCCACGGTACATCTCGGTCAGAAAGCCGGGCAACTGGCTCAACTTGGCTGCAGGAATCACGGCGGATGCTCCCGGATTTCGGTTGATAATCTCCCGCCAGACCTTCACGGCGTCAAACTCGGGGTATTCCTCCCCACGAGCCAACCGCTGCTCTTCCATGATCCTGTAATATTGGTCCCTGATCTCTTGGCGATCCACGCTGATTCCCTGATAAGTCAGGAAATGGCTGATGGCCCTGTAGATTTGGTCGGAGTCCTCATCGGTATGAATGTCGATAAGGGTGCCGTAGAGGTCAAAAAGGATGCCTCGAATCTTCATTTCCTCACCATCAGGATGTTCATGGCCTCAAGGATGAGACGCTGTCGATAACTCTGATCGATCCATGAATTGCGGGCGATGCGCAAGAGGGTTATGCCCATATAGAAAGGGACACGTCGAGTGACGGAGAAGAAAGTGCTCTCCCGATCCGGAAAATAGCAGCAGTATTCCCAAAGGAAATGCCCAATGAAAGGCTCGGCAGCGGACCAGTTGCCCGTGGCTCTGAAAAAGAGATGCTTCAGCTCACCGCAAAGTCGCCCTAAATCGAAGACCCGATCGGACCACTGCATGCGTTCCAGATCAATGGCCATCACGTCTCTGTCCTTGCCGAACAGGAGGTTGGACGGGGTCGCGTCGCCGTGGACCAGGACGGCGCAGTCATCCCACATGCAATTCTCTTTCAGCCAGACCTCCCCCAGGGAACGAAGCTTGTCGGAGAGCTCCTGCCGCAATCCCCTCTTTTCGATCAGCGATTTCAAAAGGCGTCCCATGTACTGATGGCTTTCGTCGAAGTTGACGGTCCAGGCGCTTGCGGTGCGATGATGCAGAACGGCCAGGAAATGTGCCAGGGCTGCCAGCTTTCTATACAATCGGTCACCCTTTCCTCGACGGATGGCGTTGTCGATGATGGCGCTCAGGGAATCACCTTCGAGGTACTCGACCACGAGAACGTTGTCGATGCACGGGTTGAAGCCGTACGGTCGAACCACGTAATGCGGAGGGACGGAAAGCCCAAGGCTCCGCAGAAACAAGAGATTGTTGAATTCGGTTTCCCCCTTTCGGCGGGCATGTTCAGGATCGGACGATTTGAAAAACTTTCCGACCAGTCGGGCGGCTCCGTGCATCTCCTCGTAGAAATAGACATCCTGCGAGTCGGTGAACCGGAAGACCCGGTAGCAGGCGTTGGGCGAAGAGAAACCAAGTTGGGGGGCGATATGAGATTGCAGGTATTCGTACAAGGGATCTTCACTGGGAAGATGTCCGAGGTAGCGACCGATCATCGATAATCTCTGTGGCTTCGAAGCTTGAGGAACACCCGCCGGCTGCCAAGGGCCAACTGCAGAAATAGCGACCCATCTTATACAAAGAGGCTCCGCTGCGTCCAGACATTCTTGGGTCAGCTGAAATCCTGTTACAAGCAAATTGGCGCAAGCCGACTATGGCGATTTTGAGTGATCGGCGGGATTCAGGAAGCTTCCGGGAGCTCGTTTCGGTGACATGAACCCTCTTGTATGGACTGAACAGAACTGGTATCTTGCTGGTGATATGTCTGGCTGATCAGACGCACAGCTGCCTTGTTCTCTATCCCATCACAAGTCCTCTGGAGAATGAACCTCCATTCCAGCTTGAAGCTGCGCCCTCTCCGGGGAACAACCTGGAATAACCCCGCCAGATCATTTTCATTATGAGTCCGGTGGCCGCCGGTCGGTTCTGATGTGGCAAACCAGAGTAATCCATCAAAATGGAAAGGAGAGGTTATGGGCATCTACCTCCATTTGATCGATGA
>CAZEOY010000274.1:1298-5489 GCA_964513835.1 uncultured Syntrophobacteraceae bacterium | reverse complement strand
CGATCAATGTCCCCCCGCTCGATCTCCTTCCTGAGGGCCGCCAGGGCACCGATCATCCGGTAATTGTTTCTCGGCACATCGCCGCTCCCCGCCGGCACCGTAACCTCAGGATTGTGCAGCTCTGTGGCGTACTTGTCAATGTCCGTCACCTTTCTCCCGAGACGATCCAGCGGCCTCAAAACCAGCGCTTCCATGATGTTCTGCTGCGACGAGCCGGAACCGATGTCATGCTTGCCGACGGCGTCCAGCCGGATGACAGGGTTTTCCCCGTCGTCTTCGGTCACCAGGAAAGCAATGGCCCCCAGCACATCTTCCAGGACAGGCATGTCATTGGCCATATGCCCCAGGAACTTCATGCCCAGCTTGGCCAGGCACCCTCCACCCACCACGGCCACCCTCTTGAAGACACCGGCCTTGACCAGGCTGGCCGCATGGACAATGGCATAAACAGGCCCCACGCAGAACGCCTTGATGTCGCATCCCGTGGCATGGATGCAGCCGCACATCTCCCCAATGGCCTTGGAAAGACTGCCTCCGCCGCGGTTGTAGCGATCGCCTACGGCTTCCTCAGAACAGCTGATGATGAAATCGATGTCCTCTGGTCGCAGATTCGCCTTTTCCAGAAGATGCTTCAAAGCCAGGGCTCCCGACGCTTTGGTCATGAGATTTTCCATGAGGATGTGAGCCGTCAGGGATTGATCCTGATCGTGATGGCGACGGAAACAGCCCACCATGCGCCCCTGGTGAAACAGGGGGAGCGAGCCTTCCCGGGAGATTTTTTCCCTGATCAGCTCGAGATCACCCCCGCCCGCGATCTTCCGCTCCAGGTCGGAGGGACTCCAATGGCGGCTTCGGCTCAGCGCCTGAATGAAGAGCTGAGCAGCCTCTTTTTCCAGCCAGATCAGGTCGAAATCATCGGCAAGCTTGAGAAGCCCCATGAACTCCTCCTCGGGCATGATCTCGCCAAAGGGCCCGAATCGTGAAGCGTTCTTCAGGGGGTGTTTGAACCAGGGCTCCGCGATGTCCCTCAGGCCATCCGGGTGGAGATTTCCGATGAACACCTGGTTGGGGGGATAGGCGACAGCTTCCTCAAAGGATCTCAAATGTTTCTCGATCACAGTCAAAAGGGCCTCCGCACCCTCTGCGATCTCGCGGGTCGGTTTGGACCCGTATCGGACGAAGCCGGGCACATGGACCAGCGCATACGCACACGCCTGGATAACAGCATCGGACATGGTTCACTTCCCTCTCAATCCTGAGTCTTTCCAGCCCTCACGCCCCTTCAGCCTCTTGACTCCCTGAAGCCCCTCAGAAGCCGTTGACTACTCCTCAAAAACCGTCTGGCCATCGATATGGGCCTGCATGGCCCCGAGGGCCTTTTCGACCAACCGTCGCCGCAGCACCTTCTCCTCTTCCCGGGATTTGCTCGGATCCCCCAGCGGGTGAGGGATGGCAACTGCCGGAACGATCCGATTGGCCCCCACAGTCCTGGAGATGGGAACTATGGTGCAGACATGCACGGTCACAATTCCCGCTCGCTCGATTTCCTTGGCCATCGTTGCACCGCAACGCGTACAGGTCCCTCACGTGGAGCTGAGGATGACGGCCTGGACGCCGTCCCGCACCAGGTCCTTGGCGATCTCTTTGGCGAACTCACGGGCACTGGCCACGGCGGTCCCGTTGCCTACCGTCGCATAGTAGTAGGGATAGAGCCTGCCGATGACACCTTCACGCTCGAGGTCTTTCATGACATCGAGCGGCAGAACGCGGTGCGGGTCCTCATTGGCATACGTCGGGTCGTACCCGCCGTGGGCGGTCTCGTGGGATTGCGAGCTCAAGGCCGGGATCCCGCTGATGTCGTATCTGCCGTATCTGCTGGCGCTGGAGGATTCGATATGATCCGGGTTGCCCTTGGGAACGATTCCTCCGCTGGTAATCAGGGCAATGGTGGCCTCATTGAGGTGCTCCAGGGGAGGGAGTGGGGCCACCCGGTCGAAAGCGGGCATGGGATACTCGGTAACAAACAGCTCTCCCCTGAGCTTCTTCAAGAGCATGTCCACGGCCCGCACAGCTCCTGTTTCTGCCGCAAAAGCGTTTCTGCGAATGCCCCTGGCCAGGTATCCCTCTTCGACCGGTGTGCCCAGAGGCTCCTCCCTGGCCAACTTGAGGGCGAGCCGGACCATCCTCTCCGCAGCCTCTTTCATCCCCAGGGTCGTGGCCTGCGTCTCCACAATGTAGACGGACTTACGGTAGATCTCGACGGCAGGGTTTTCCTGAAACATGCCCGTCACCGCCGGGATTTTAAGGCCGCGCCTTACCCCGTTGCAGACGGCCCCGCAGGCCATGCCATAGCGCCCGGCATTGAAGGCCGGCCCCGCCAGCACCAGATCGGGAGCGAAGCCTTCAATGAGTGAGATCACAGTCTCCGTGGCCTCTTCGATGTGCTCGCTGAAGTGGTTGTCGCCGCACATGACGGTTCCAATGATCTCCGCGTCGGAGCCGAAGAGCTGCTGGAAAAGGACGCCCGGGCCAATGGGGCCGGATTTGGCGAGCGGCTCCGCGTCGGCCTTGTCTTCTCCTCCGATTTGCCCGAAAAACTGGTTCAGGTAGTGGACCGCCTTGATTCTTCCTTCCATCACATCCTCCGGCTCACGCTTCCCGGGTCGACAACCGCTCGAACCCCAATTCATTGGTGGACCCCATGATCACCTGGAGCTCGGCCGTGATCCCGCGCTCCGAAAGGCTTTCCGGCTGCCCCCCCGCCATCTTTTCGATGATCCGCTCGTCGCCGATGACCCGTTCCATGGGAGGCAGCGTGACCAACTCGTTGGCGTTCCCGACACTCACCAGAGCGTCGGCCCGCGGCGTCGTGTCGGCGAGGGATTGGGAGCTGCCGTCCGTCCCTGCGAACTCGTCGGTGATCAGGGTCGTGGCGATGCCCATTTCTTCGAACCTGGCGCACAGCATCATGGCATCCGCATCGGGATTCCCGAAGCCCTCCTTGGAGATGATGACTCCGTCCACCCCCAGCCATTGGACCAGTTTCACGGCGTACTCCGCAGAACGCACCTTGTCTCTGAGCGTCACGTTGGCGTTGGACACCACGGTCCCCACGAAATGAAGATCCTTCCCGTCCCGGTTGAACAACTCATGGATGATGGGATTGTTCTGATGGTGAAAAGTGGTGTTCTTGTCACAGGCCGAGACGCAATTGCCGCTCACCACGGCGCCGTCCATCACTTCGGTGGGCATGATCAGTGTGGGGAGCACGGTTTTCATGTCCCTGCCGTACAGGTAGGTGTCGTGGAGCAGTCCCTGGCTCAGGAGCATGTAGAGATAGGCCACCTTGGGAAGTCTTTCCCGGTTGTCGACATCGGAAGCAAATGGCGACATCCCAAAATGTTGTACCTCCGCAGGTTTGGCCTGCCGTCCGGCCTCTCCCAGGTAAGCGGCAGCCCTCAATCCCGCCAGACGAAGGGCCTCCTCGTGCTCATGCCGACTGATCCCTTCCCGGACATCGATCACCAGGGCAACGTTCACGAGGTTGGAGAAGGAGCTGTAGCGGGCGCCCGGCCCGCTCATATCGACCATTCCCTCCTGGAAGCCCACGATCTGGCCGACGGTCATGACCGAACAGCCGTCCAGCACGTGCGTCCTGCCTTCACCCACCGTCTCCACACCGGAGATCAGGCCGGGGAACATGCCCCCCCTTCCCGCAACCTTCACGCGCGGCTCGATCACGTCCTTGATGGGTAGGATGCGCACACTCTCGCCCGGTCGGGCAATTTCTGCGGCGATCTCGGTGATTCGCGAATCCCGGCCCCGTGCCGCTTCGATCAATGCCTCCCGGTTGACCCGAAGCACGGTTCCCGCCAGAGAGGTCCCGGGGCCCCACTCGACATCCTCAACACGTATGCGACCCAACTGCAGAGCCATCTGGAAACGTCTCCTCCCCAAGATCCCCACAAGGTTACTCGTCTGCGCTTGACAGGTTCATGGGATCTCCCGCCCTGTGGAATCCCCCCATGGCGCCACCCTTGCCTTCTCAGAGAAGGCCGGGATTCTTCGCACTTCCACGGCCCGGCATGCTTCTCCTTGATAATATCAATCTAAACAGGCCACACGCCCAAGACTACCGGCAGTGGGTAAGAATCGTAACTCCCATGGGCGGTTTTTGTAATCGGCCCCCAA
>CAZEOY010000274.1:0-1288 GCA_964513835.1 uncultured Syntrophobacteraceae bacterium | reverse complement strand
GGCCGATCCATGCAGTTCAGGGTGCCCCCCGCTCAGACGTATCGGAAATCCTTGTGTTTGCAGGAGAGGGCCCCGGATGGGAGAACGCCTCCCCGTGGAAGCCGCAAGTCGCCCCGATCGATCGAAGGGCATCCGGATGATCTCATACGATGCAGTGTTCGATGTAAGATCGTACGAGCTCCCATGTGGCCCTGAAGTGTATGATGCCGATGACTTGCTCCACAAAGGTCGTGAGCACAATGGCATATCGCCGCAAATGCCTTCATTTCAGAACATTCATGATATATGAACCAAGGATGGAGCCTCCCTTGAGCACAAGTCTCGGCAAAGTTGTACTGACGAGCCAAAAAGACGCCAGAACTCCCTGGAATGCCCATATGGAGATCTATTAGCTTTCAGTCACCCCGTTCCAGCGGAATGCCATGACATCCGCCGTTCGTGCCCCGGTGTGGCGGTGTTTGGGCTCCTGTGCGCGATTCTCCTGCCTCATCCCGATGGCCGGCACTCAATGGGGCCGCAAGGTTACGCGCGCTCCGTCACGGAGAGCAGGCGCACAAGTGGCATGCTAATCGCTATGGTGTGTCTTTATAGCTAGTTGACACAACCGGGAATGACTCCCGAGCGGATGGACTTGACAAGAGAAGAGGAGAAGCGATGAGAAGATTTCAACGTATCACGGGCCTGGCAGCCGTCCTCCTGATCGCCGTGACGTCTGCCCTGCCCTCCGGATCGATAGCTGCATCCGAAGAAAGAGGACCTGTCGTGATGGGCCGCGTGGCTCATATCGAAGGTCAATTGCTGCGATACGTCTATGAGGAAAAGGACTGGGTGCCCATCCTCCAGGACGTCCCCTTCGGTCTTGAGGATTCTCTTTACTCGGACCAGGACGCCAGGGCGGAGATCGTCTTTCCCAACAGCACCTGGGTCCGCATCGGAGGCAACACTCAGATTCAAGCCATCGCACTGGACGCGGACGTTACAGAAATCGATGTGGCCTCGGGGATGGCAAGGTTCTACAACCGCGGAAGCGAGAGCGTTATCAAGGCCACAACACCCTTCGGATATGTACTGGCCCCAGCCGGGTCCATGTTTGACCTTTACGTCGGCGACGAGTCCCTGGAGGTGATCGCCCTCAAGGAATCCGTCGATTTCATCCATTCGCGCGACGAAGGACGCTATGAGGTCCAAACGGGCTCCTCTTCGCTCCTGGCCGACGAACGAACCGTGACCGCAGGCCAGGGACTGGTGGACGCCGACACCATTCTGGTGCGGTCGCGCTCGCTCGACG
>CAZEOY010000273.1:0-5491 GCA_964513835.1 uncultured Syntrophobacteraceae bacterium | reverse complement strand
GTCATCATCAGCGCCGCCCTGCTGCTGTTCAAGCGCGGCAGCCTGTTGATTGCATCCGCCTGCAGTCTGGCTTACGGAGGGCTGCTGGATCTTCAGTACTTCGGATGGATTCAGCCGCTTCAAATCGTCTCCGAGGCTGTACAGGCGAAGGACAGCGGTTCCTACTTCCACAGCATCCTGATGGCCGTCGCGGTATTCTTCGTTGTTGCCTATCTCAGTGGCTATCTTGCTGAAGAGCTCCAGAAGTCCAGTACGCAGCTCGAGCTGCAACGACGTGATCATCAACAGCTCGAAATGCTGCATCAGAACATCGTCCACAGTATGAACAGCGGTCTGCTCACCATCAATGCCGAAGGTCGCATACGATTCGCCAACCGTGCGGCCCGCGACATCCTGGGCATTCCTCATGGAGATCTTTCCGGAGGCTTGTTCAAATCCCTGTTTCCCGAAATTGATCCCCAGTCCTGGCCGCAGCTGCCACCGTCTTCGTTCCCCCCATCTTCGTCAGAAATCGTTGCGCGGCAGGAAATAGCCTATCAGCGGCCGACAGGAGAAAGGCTTTCTTTGGGCTACACGGTTTCGGCACTGCAGCACGAAACAGAGGAGGGTGCCGGGTGGATCTTCATCTTTCAGGATCTGACCCGACTGAAAGCCATGGAAGAGCGTGTCCAGCGAATGGAACGCGTGGATTTCGCGGGAAAGATCGCCGCGGAGATTGCTCACGAAATCAAGAATCCCCTGGCGGCCATGAGCGGTGCAGTCCAGATGCTGCAGAAGAACATGCAGACCAACTCCATGGAAGGCCGGCTCATGCAGATTGTGGAGCGCGAAATCCACCGGATTAACGAGCTGGTAATCGATTTCCTGTGGCTGGCCAAGGGGGCTCGCAAACCCGAAAAGATGGAGCGGATATCCATCTGCACCGTGATTGACGAAATGTTAATGCTGCTCAAGACGCGTCAAAAAGTCAACTCAAGGCAAAGACTGGAGACATCCTACCAGGGGGCGCCCGTGATCGCCATGGATCCGCAGCATTTTCGTCAAATCCTGTGGAACCTTCTGGTGAATGCGCTGGAAGCGATGCCGGAAGGGGGGGATCTCCTCATCTGTGTGTCCAACAGTAACGGCGGCGATTCGCAGGAGCGTGCCGAGGTCCGGATCGATGTCCGGGACTCGGGCTGCGGCATCCCCAATGACGTTCGGGACCGGCTGTTCGAGCCTTTCTTCACCACCAAGAAAAACGGCACGGGACTCGGGCTCAGCATCGTCTATCAATTGGTTGAAACCGCTCGGGGGAGGCTTCAAGTTTCCTCCAATCATCCCACAGGGACCACCTTTTCACTCTTTTTTCCGACAATCTGACCTTTTTGTACTTGCAAAACCATAAGCGAGTGATTATAAGCACTCATCGGAAGCGAGTGCTAATAATCCTCAGGTTCCGGGCAGGGAATGCATGCACCCCTTCGGTGTCTTCTCTTCCCAGAAGCCGATTCACGGCTTGTGCCCCCCATACTGAGTGAGAGTGGCTTCCAATCAGTTTTGAATCAACCGTCATTGTCTGTACGGTTATTCACATCTAACCATTTTTTATTCATTACAAAGGAGTGCCCTCATGAAGCTGAAACCGCTCAATGATCGCGTCGTTGTCAAACGCATTGAGGAAGAGGAGAAGACTGCCGGTGGTATCATTATTCCTGATACCGCCAAGGAAAAACCCATTCAGGGTGAAGTGCTGGCCGTGGGTTCCGGGAAGCTGATGGAGGATGGCTCGAGGCGTCCGTTGGATGTCAAGGCGGGAGACCGGGTGCTTTTCGGCAAATATGCGGGGACGGACATCAAGATTGAAGGCGACGAGCTCCTTATCATGCGCGAAGATGATATCCTCGCCGTAATCGAAGGTTAGGTTACAGAGACGTTCCCTGACGCTCTATCTACAGTTTGTGATTCATGATCTGCCAAATCAAATGGAGGAAGCCTGATGGCCAAACAACTGATCTATGATGTCAAAGCCCGAGAAGCTTTGCTCAAAGGTGTCAATACTCTCGCGGATGCAGTCAAGGTGACCCTTGGACCCAAGGGGCGCAATGTCGTCCTCGAAAAGAGCTTTGGTGGTCCCAATGTGACCAAGGACGGCGTCACCGTCGCCAAAGAAATCGAGTTGGAGGACAAGTTCGAAAACATGGGTGCCCAGATGGTTCGGGAAGTTGCCAGCAAGACCAGTGATGTTGCCGGCGATGGGACGACCACTGCCACCATTTTGGCTCAGTCGATCTATTTTGAGGGTTCCAAGCTTGTGGCAGCGGGTGCCAACCCCATGGCCTTGAAGCGCGGGATCGAGAAGGCCGTCGCAGTCGTGATCGATGAGCTCAAGAAGGTCAGCAAGCCGACTAAAGATCAGAAAGAGATCGCTCAGGTCGGAACGATTTCCGCCAACAACGATCCCACCATCGGCAACATCATCGCCGAGGCCATGAACAAGGTGGGGAAGGAGGGCGTCATCACGGTCGAGGAAGCCAAGGGCATGGAGACCACCCTGGAAGTGGTGGAAGGCATGCAGTTCGACCGCGGTTACATCTCCCCCTACTTTGTGACAGATCCCGAGAAGATGGAGGTCATCCTCAACGAGCCGCTGATCCTGATCAACGAGAAGAAGATCAGCAACATGAAGGACCTTCTGCCCATTCTCGAGCAGATCGCAAAGATGGGGAAACCGCTCCTGATCATTGCCGAGGATGTCGAGGGTGAGGCCCTCGCCACCCTGGTGGTCAACAAGCTGCGCGGGACCCTGCAGGTGTGTGCGGTGAAGGCGCCCGGCTTCGGCGACAGAAGAAAGGCCATGCTCGAGGATATCGCCGTCCTGACCGGCGGCCAGGTCGTGAGTGAGGAGAAGGGGATCAAGCTCGAAAACGTCGGCCTCAACGACCTCGGCAGGGCAAAGACCATTCGGCTCGACAAGGACAACACGACCATCGTCGACGGCGCGGGAGACCGCAAGGCGCTGGAAGGGCGCGTGCGCCAGATCAGGGCACAGATCGACGAGACGACGAGCGACTATGATCGTGAGAAACTGCAGGAGCGGCTGGCCAAGCTGGTCGGCGGGGTTGCCGTCATCAGCGTGGGTGCCGCCACCGAGACCGAAATGAAGGAGAAGAAGGCTCGGGTGGAAGACGCTCTGAACGCTACGCGGGCCGCCGTTGAAGAGGGAATCGTACCCGGCGGCGGTGTTGCCTACCTGCGTTGCATCCCGGCGCTCGATGGTCTTAAGCTGGACGGCGATGAGAAGCTCGGTCTGAATATCGTCAAGCGAGCCTTGGAAGAGCCCGCCCGCCAGATCGCCAACAATGCGGGCGAAGAGGGGTCCGTCATCGTCGAGAAGCTCAAGGGGGGTGAGGGAGCCTTTGGATACAACGCAGAGGTTGGAGAATACGGCGATCTCATCGAGGCGGGCGTCATCGATCCGACCAAAGTGACCCGCTCGGCGCTGCAGAACGCTTCCAGTGTTTCGGCCTTGATGCTCACCACCGAGTGCATGATCGCCGACCTGCCCAAGGAGAAGGATGCGATGCCTCCGATGGGTGGTATGCCGCCCGGAGGTGGAATGGGCGGAATGTACTAGAATGTTCAGAAATGGGACGGGCCCGATTCACGGGCGATGCACCTCCCAAGAAAATTGAATCGGTTTCCCGTTGAGATTGTGAGACCCCTCTGCTCCAGTTATAGGGCAGAGGGGTTTTTTTACCGCCTGACCCTGGTTCATAACCGCTTGACTTGCATGGGAGGTGTGCTAAAAAAAATCCTTTTTGCAGGTGTTTCGCCAGGTTGACCTGTGGCTGGGATTTGATCATTCGAAAAGGGGATGGAAGGCATGGACTACAAAGACACTCTGAATCTACCCCAGACAGCCTTTCCCATGAAGGCCAATCTTTCCAAGAAAGAGCCGGAAATGCTCCGCAAATGGGAAGAGATGGGTCTATACGAGCAGTTGCGCGATCAGAGTCGCCACCGCCCATTGTATATTCTCCATGACGGTCCTCCTTACGCCAACGGACACATTCATCTGGGGACCGCCCTCAACAAGATCCTCAAGGATATGATCATCAAGAGCCGCCAGATGAGCGGCATGAATGCCGTCTACGTTCCGGGATGGGATTGTCATGGTCTGCCCATCGAACACCAGGTGGATAAGGAGCTGGGGGAGCGCAAACGGTCGATGAGCCAGGGCGAAGTCCGCCGGCATTGTCGGCGCTATGCGGAGCGTTTCATCGACATCCAGCGCAGCGAATTCATACGACTCGGTGTCTTGGGGGAGTGGGAGAATCCGTATCTGACCATGTCCTTCGATTATGAGGCGACCATTGCACGAGAGCTCGGGAGGTTCTTCGAATCGGGCAGTGTCGTTCGAAGCAAGAAACCGATCTACTGGTGTGCGAGTTGCCGCACAGCTCTGGCGGAAGCAGAAGTTGAGTATCACGATCACGCATCTCCTTCCATTTATGTCAAGTTTGCCATGAACGCCGAGGGGGCGGTACGATTTCCTGAGTTTGGTTCGAAGCCTGCCTATGTGTTGATTTGGACGACGACTCCGTGGACTCTGCCGGCAAACCTTGCCATCACATTGCATCCGGATTTTGAATACGTGGCGGTGGATGTGGGAGATGAGATCTGGATTCTGGCCGAAGGACTCATGGAACCTTGCATGGAGACCTTTCAGCTGTCAGCGTTCAGCCCCGTCCGAAAGTTTTCGGCAGGGGAGCTCAAAGGGATCTCATGCCGCCATCCCTTTGTGGATCGTGATTCTGTGCTGATTCTCGGCTCCCACGTCACCCTGGATGCCGGCACGGGCTGTGTTCACACGGCCCCCGGCCACGGTCGTGAAGACTACGACATGGCCCTGGAGTATGGCCTGGATGTCCTATCGCCCGTAGATGACGACGGACGATTCACAGACGAGGTTCCATTCTTTGCCGGTCAGTTCGTGTTCGACGCCAATGCTCCCGTGAACGCCAAGCTCAAAGAAATGGGGGCGCTGGTCAGCGAAGGGCGGATCACGCACAGCTATCCCCATTGTTGGCGATGCAAGAATCCTGTGATCTTTCGAGCCACTGAGCAGTGGTTCATCTCCATGGATAAGCAGGGGCTTCGCCAGCAGGCACTGGAATGGATCGAAAAGGTGGAATGGGTCCCCAGCTGGGGGCGTGAGCGCATCCACAACATGATTGCCAATCGACCCGATTGGTGTATCTCACGCCAGAGATCCTGGGGAGTGCCGATCACGGTTTTCACGTGCAGGGACTGTGGTGCGCTCCTGGCCGACCGGCAAGTGTTCGAACGTGTCGTCGAACTGTTCGAAAAGGAGGGGGCTGACGTCTGGTTTGAAAAGTCAGCCGAGGAATTGCTGCCAAACGGCGCGCACTGCGAGCAATGCGGAGGTGCGCGCTTCGAAAAGGAAATGGACATCCTGGATGTCTGGTTCGACTCGGGAGTATCGCAT
>CAZEOY010000272.1:0-5498 GCA_964513835.1 uncultured Syntrophobacteraceae bacterium | reverse complement strand
GATGCGGGCCCATCCGTTCCCGTCGGTGTGCTCCTCCCCAAGGCCGGCCCCGCCTATGCGCAGGGCGACCGCTTCGTACAGCAACGGGGGAATAGCCAGGTAGAAGATGCGGTTGCCGCGCGTCTGAGCGCCGCCATCCAAACGGCGCAGGAAAGCGGCCAGGTCGTCGAACGAAGCAGGTTCAGCATAATCCAGCGGCCGGTAGTGAACCATCGAGGCAAAGCTCTCCCATCGCGCTCGTTCGGCATCGGATTGGGCCCCTGCAGAGGCCAGGAGCTTGTTGCGAAAGTCCGGGCTCTCCATCCGAGTACGGGCGCAGCCCACAATGCGCACGGGCTCGGGGAGTCCACCGTTCAGGTAAAGATTGAAGAGCGAGGGGATCAGTTTGCGCGCAGCCAGGTCCCCCGAGGCTCCGAATATCACGATGGTGCAGGGATCCAGCGGCCCTGCAGTCACGCACTGTCGCGGCGAGAGACCGAGATCCTCCACTTCGCACAGGGCCGTCGCCTGCTGAACGGGTTCAGCGATCCTGCCGTCTTCCGGGTCGAGCACGTCCTTTTCCATGACTCATCACTCCCCGCATCTCGTCTATCCAGCCGTCGTCACCTTCGCATGTGGTGAATGCCATCGGGCCCGGACACAATGACGTCCGTTGCCAGGCCCACAAAAAGGCCGTGCTCCACCACCCCGGTCTTGCGCTTGATCTGCTCGGCGAGCCCAGCCGGATCGTCGATGGGACCGAAGGTGCAGTCCAGGATGACATTCCCCTGCTGAGTGATGAAGAGGGAGCCATCCTCGCTTTTTCGAACCGTGGCGTGCCCGCCCAGATCCTGGAGGTACTCGACCTGAGAGCTCCATCCGAAGGGAATGACCTCCACCGGAACTGTCCGTTTGTGCCCCAGCACGGGCGACATCTTGCTCGCATCCACGATGATGATCTCGCGGCGGCTGGCCTCGGCAACGATCTTTTCACGGAGCAGGGCTCCGCCCCCACCCTTGATGAGGTTCAGTTGCGAATCCACTTCGTCGGCCCCGTCGATGGTGACGTCGATGACCGGATGCCGCTCCAGGGTTGAAAGCGGGATGGAGAGCCTCTCTGCCAGCTCCTGGGTCTCCCGGGAGCAGGGAATGGAGACGATCCCCTGCAGCACCCCCGAAGCCAGGAGAGATGCCAGGCCCCTGACCGCGAAAACGGCCGTGCTCCCATGCCCCAGTCCCACCACCATGCCCGGTTCCAGAAACCGGAGCGCGTAGTCAGCCGCTGCCTTTTTCAGAATGGATGAGTCCCGCTCCACCGCCGCCCCCCTCAACCTAAAAGCTTTCCGGCCGCCTGAATCACCGCGTCGACCGTGATGCCGAGCTCCTTGAAGACCACTTCGGCCGGAGCACTGGCACCGAAGCCATCCATGCCGATCACCCTGCCTTTGAGCCCCACATAATGCTCCCAACCCAAACGGATGCCCGCCTCCACAGCCACACGCGCCTCGACGGAATCGGGCAGCACACTCTCCCGATAATCCGCAGGCTGCCCATCGAACAGCTCCCAACTCGGCATGGAGACCACGCGAACCTTCGCCCCCCCAGCGGCCAGCCGCCGGCCCGCTTCGAGGGCGATCGAGACCTCCGACCCGGTGCCGATGAGGATCAAATCCGGGAGCCCCCCTGCGGACTGCCACAAAACATACGCACCCCGATGAAGTCTTTCCGCAGGTGCACAGATCGTGCGGTCCAGCATGGGAACGTCCTGGCGCGTGAAGACCAGGGCGGTCGGCCCCCCCGCATTGAGAAGGGCCGCCCGCCAGGCTTCCGCCGTCTCCAGGGCGTCGGCGGGCCGGATGACCGTCAACCCCGGCACCCCCCTCAGCCCCATCAACTGTTCGACAGGCTGATGAGTGGGGCCGTCCTCACCGAGTCCGATGCTGTCGTGGGTGAAGACATAGATGACTCGAACCCCCATCATGGCGGCCAGCCGCATGGGAGGCCTCATGTAATCCGAAAAGGTGAGAAAGGTCGCCGTGTAAGGGATGACGCCCCCATGAAGCGCCATGCCTCCAGCGATGGCCCCCATGGCATGCTCGCGGACCCCGAAATGCAAGTTGCGCCCTTCGGCATGATCCACGTCGAAATCGGCGTGGCCCGGGAGGAGGGTCTTCGTGCTGGGAGCGAGGTCCGCTGAACCGCCGAAGAGAGACTCGACGCGCCGGGCCAAGGCATTGAGCACCATGCCTGAGCTGACCCGGGTGGCCACCGGCCTGGAGCCGGGCGCAAAGAGGTCCTTGAGCTCGGCATCCCAGTCCGGAGGCAATTCTCCGGCAATCTCTCGCTCAAAGGCAACGGCTTCCTGGGGATGCCTGCTTTGGTAGCGGCCGAAGGTTTCCTCCCAATCCCTCTCAGCCGCCTGACCGCGCTCCACGGCTCGCCCCATGTGAACGCGCACGATTTCCGGAACGTGGAAAAGAGGCTCCCCGGGCCACCCCAGAGCCTCTTTGGCGGCTTGCACATTTACCTCCCCCAGAGGCTCCCCGTGAACCCTGGCAGTACCCTGGTGAGGGCTCCCATAGCCGATGATCGTCCGGCAAACGATAAGGGACGGTCGCTCAGTCCGTGAACGCGCCTCAACCAGGGCTTTTTCGACTCCATAGAGATCCAGGCCGTCAACCGGTCCCAGCACTTGCCAGCCGTACGCCTGGAAACGCTGCGCCACATCCTCTCTGAAAGCGAGGTCTGTCGAACCTTCGATCTGGATGTCGTTGTCATCGTAGAGAGCGATGAGCTTCCCCAGTCCGAGGGTTCCAGCCAGGCTCGCAGCCTCGCTGGCCACACCCTCCTGGAGGTCCCCGTCGGAAACGAGAGCGTAGGTGGTGTGGTTCACAATCTCGAGACCCGGCCTGTTGTAGCGCTGTGCCAGCCATCGCTCCGCCAGCGCCATCCCCACCGCATTGGAGAGCCCCTGGCCCAGGGGGCCGGTCGTGACCTCCACCCCGGGAGTCGGGCCGTATTCAGGATGCCCGGGCGTTCGACTTTCCCATTGGCGGAAACGCTGGATTTCCTCCATGGGAAGGTCATACCCCGTCAGGTGCAGAAGCGCGTACAGCAGCATGGACGCATGGCCTGCCGACAGAACGAATCTGTCCCGATCCGGCCATCGGGGATTGGCGGGGTTGTGCTTCAGAAAACGGTCCCAGAGCACATAGGCCATCGGGGCCGCCCCCATGGGCGCTCCGGGATGGCCCGACCGGGCCTTCTGAACCGCATCCACGGCCAGGAAACGAATGGTGTTGATACACAGCTGATCGACCTCCGCCTGCAAAGCCATCCCTCCCTCACCTCCCCGCGTCGTTTCGGTTCCATGGGCAGCCCCCCCAATGATCAGTCGGAAGCCACCTCCGAAATCGGGTTCGATTCACACGCACGTCCCTTCAGGTTGAAAAAGAACTTGAGCTTCTTGCGCACCGACTCGGAAAAAAGCTTGGCCCCCATGAGGCTCCCCGCAACCCTCTTGTTGATCTCGCCCAGCGTCGGATAAGGATGCACCGCGCCAGCAAGGGTGGAGAGCCTCATCTTGCCGTTCAGAACCGCGACCCACTCGCTGATGAGCTCCCCGGCGTGGGGTCCGAGGATCTGAACACCGATCACGTTCTCACGCTTGTCGACAAGCATCTTCAGAATGCCCGTTTCGTAGCCTTCAGCCAGTGAACGGTCATTGTTCCTGAATTCCTCCTTCCAGACCCTGTATTCGACCTCGGCTTTCCTGGCCGCGCCCTCATTCATGCCAATGGAAGCCAGCTCCGGGTCACAATAGGTGGAGTGGGGAAACCAGGTGTAGTCCGTTTTGCGCGGGAGATGCAGAACCGCATTGGCCACAATGATCCCGCCTTCGTAACCGGCTGCATGGGTGAACTGGTATTGCCCAATCACGTCTCCCGCAGCATAGATGTGCTTCCGGGACGTGCGAAGCCTGGCGTCGACCACAATACCACGGGAGCCGTAATCGACCCCGGCGTTGATCAAGCCCAGCCCCTCCACATTGACGGATCTCCCCAATGCCACCAGGATGGCTTCGGCCCCGAGCCGCTGCTCGAACCCGTCGCCGTCTTCGAACACCACTTCTCGGGCGTGACCGAGATCGCGGACCTCCACAATGGCCGAATTGAGATGAAGGACCACATCCTCTCGGAGAAGGGTCTCCATGACGGCATCGGCCATGTCCCGATCCTCCCTGGCGAGAATCTGGCCGGCCCGCTGAAGGACCGTAACCCGGCTGCCCAGGCGGGCGAAGGCCTGGGCCATTTCAACGCCGATGGGACCTGCCCCGAGGACCACCAAGGACCTGGGAAGGGAATCCATGTAAAAAATTTCTTTGTTCGTCAGAAAGGGCGTCGCTTCAAGGCCGGGGATTTCCGGAACGGCGGGAGAGGATCCGGTGGCGATGACCCAACGCCCCGCGGTCATCCGTTGTCCATTGACCGCAACGGTATGCTCATCCGTGAAAGTCGCCTCACCGAACTCGACCTTGACCCCGAGACGGCAGAACCGCTCCTCCGAGTCGTGGTGCTGAATCCGGTCGATCACGCTTCGGATTCTCTCCGAGACCTTCATGAAGTCAACCGGTTGGGGGTCGATGTCCGGAAGACCGAACCGGGTCGCGTTCCTCATCAGATGATAGACATGTGCAGTCTTGATGAGCGTCTTGCTCGGAACACACCCGTAATGCAGACAGTCCCCTCCCAACCGTCCTTCCTTCTCGATCAGGAGGGTCTTGGCGCCGAGCTGGCTCGCACCGGCTGCGACCGTCAGACCGGCGGAGCCTCCCCCAATGATTCCGATATCATAGTCAAATCTGGCCATGGGTCTCCTCCTTATCAACACGGCCAGTCAAAATGGACTGCCGCCTGGCATCTAAGATAGGCACATTTCACAGTGATTCAGCCTTCCCAGGATCAACTTGTCCGAATTCTCGCACGGAAGCCTCCCGGATTGAGGCAGACCCTCACTCCTGTTTCCGGGGAATGTAAGGTCCCTTTTGCCCGGTTGTTGGTGAGGCGCCGTCAACCTCGCCGGCCATATGACGCCAAGAGTCGATACATGAGGATGGTTGAGAGGATCTTCCAGCCGGCCAGAACGACCCCGCAGACTGTCCCGCTGATCTTTGACTTGCCTCCCGCACGCACTCGATACGGCATGTCGACCTGGGCGATGCGCAGCCCGGCATCCAGTGCCTTCACCTGCATCTCGATGGTCCACCCGAACGTGGTGTCTCTCATGTCCAGCCGCTCCAGGGCCTGGCGCGTGATGGCCCGGAAGGGCCCCAGATCACCATATGCATAGCCCCACAAAATCCTGACCAGGAAAACGGCCAGCCTGTTTCCGAACACCTGAGGCACGGACATGGCCTGCGGGTGGAGTCGGGGAGTGAAACGGTTGGAGACGACCAGTTCCGCCCCCTCCAAAATCGGGTCCAGAATCCTGCCCATGAGCTCCGGATGGTCGCTTCCATC
>CAZEOY010000271.1:2764-5524 GCA_964513835.1 uncultured Syntrophobacteraceae bacterium | reverse complement strand
CCATCAGCAATGCATGGGCTGCCACCAGGAGCGAAGCAAGGGGCCGACCGACTGCACCGGGTGCCACGCCAAGAACGTCCCGAGCCACAAGGACCTGGTGAAGCTGCCCGACAACCCGGACCCCTTCACCGTAACGAAGGAATGCCTCCGGTGCCATGACGCCCAGGGAGAGGACATGCTCAAGTCCGCCCACTGGCTCTGGAAAGGCCCCTCCCCTCATACGGAGGGCCATGAGAAGCACATTCATCTGGGGAAAGCCACCAACACCATCAACAACTTCTGCATCGCGCTCCCCTCCAACTGGCCGCGCTGCACCAGCTGCCACGCGGGTTATGGCTGGAAGGATGCGTCCTTCGACTTCTCGGACAAAACGAAGATCGACTGCCTCATCTGCCACGACACGAGCGAGAAATACGCCAAGGTGCCCACCGACGCCGGCATGCCCTACCCCGAGATCAATCTGAAGGAAGTCGCCGAGAGCGTCGGCAAGCCCAGCCGCAGAACCTGCGGGGACTGCCACTTCCAGGGGGGCGGCGGCGATGCGGTCAAGCACGGCGACATGAACGGCATCCTCTACTACCCGACCCGCGACTGCGATGTCCACATGGGCGGCATGGACTTCCAGTGCCAGGATTGTCACAAGACCCGGAACCACAAGATCGCGGGGCGGTCGCTCTCGGCCCCGGTGGCCGAAGGGAGCCGCTCCTGCGAGAACTGCCACACCGGCCAGCCGCACAAGCACCATGCGGGGGAAGGGCATGAGGGGCACGACCTGCTCAACCACCACCTCAACCGGCACACTCAGCACATCGCCTGCGTGACCTGCCACAGTCCGGTCTATGCCAAATGCAGGGCGACCAAGACCTGGTGGGACTGGTCCAAGGCGGGAGACAAGGAACGCAAGGCGAAAAAAGACGAATACGGCATGCCCGACTACGACACCAACAAGGGGGAGTTCCGCTGGAAGGAAAGCGTGGTGCCGACCTATGCCTGGTACAACGGTAGAGTGCGCCGCCACATCATCGGGGACAAGCTCGGCACCGCGGGGACCGAAAAACTGACCGAACCCCTGGGAGGGTTCACGGACGACAGGTCGAAAATCTTCCCGTTCAAGCTCATGGAGGGGCGGCAGATGGCGGACGCCGAGCACAACACCCTCATCGTCCCGCACCTATTCGGTCCCGAAGGCTACTGGAAAACCTTTGACTGGGACAAGTCCTTCCGGATCGGCATGAAATCCGTGAACCTGCCCTACAGCGGAAAATTCAAGTGGGTGGACACGGTGATGTACTGGGGGCTCAACCATGAAACCATGCCGGCACGAAACGCCCTGGGATGCTCCCAGTGCCACGAATCCCTGAAGGGGGACAAGACGTGCAGCCGCTGTCACCAGGACAGCCGCGAGGTGGATTTCAAGAAGCTCTCGTCTTCGGGCACGGACTTCTCGTGGATGAAGGAGAGAGGACGGGATGTTTCGGCTCTCATTGGGAAGACGGACTATATCGACTTCAAGGCGCTCGGCTACAAGGGCGACCCCATCCTGACCGGTGGACGGTTCAAGAGACTGCCCCTGGGCCCCAGGGCTGGTGCGGGAGATGCGGGTAAGGGACCGGCCGGGGCCAACTGAGCCTCTGGAGGATCCAGCACCTCCAGGGAACTATGACCAATGGGGGCATGGCGCCCCCGACACACAACAAGAAAGGAGTCACCCATGTCCAGCATGGATCTGAACACCATCAAGGCAAACAGCGTTGTCGATGCAAGGGGAAGCGCCTGCCCCGGCCCCCTCCTGGAGGCCAAGAAAGGCATCGGCAAGGTCAAGGTCGGCGAGATCCTGGAAGTCATCTCCAACGATCCCGGCACGAAGACCGACATTCCCGTCTGGGCCAGGAAGGTGGGGCATGAATACCTGGGACACGTTGCCGGCGACGGCTGCGACCGCCTCTTCATCGTGAGAAAGAAGTAGGGGGACAGCACCCCTGACGGCAATGTGGATCGCAACACGGGCAAGCTCCGCTTAGCCCGTGGCAGCCAAAGCTCTGGGCAGCAAGGTTCTGGCCAACCAGGCCTCACAGAACGGAAAGGCGGATCATGTCAATCCCCCTTCAACCCAAGATCCTCATCCTGGCCACCGAAAGCTGCGCCTACCCCGGCGCCAACGCCGTGGGGCAGGCACACGCTTCCTACCCTGCCAACACGTACATTCTGCGAGTTCGGTCGCCGGTCATGTTTCCCGAGCGATTCTATCTGGACTGCTTTCGGAAAGGCGTTGACGGGATCATCATCATGTCCTGCGGAGTGGAATGCCCGTATGAGGGTGCCTATGAGGCCCTGGCGAAGCGGGTGGACCGCGTCTATGGACTCATGAAGCAGGAGGGTCTCGACATACGGCGGCTTCGCCTGACCTCCATCTGCACCGTGTGCACACGCTCTTTCCTGAAAGAGGTCCAGCAGATGAACGAGCTCCTCGCCGAGCTGGGCCCCCCCGGAGCCGAGTGCTCCTCCCCAGCGGTCGCCGAAGCGGTTTGATGACGTTCATTTGATGACGTTCAATCGAGAGGAAGCCCATGGGCACAAGACAACAATGCACCTTTGACGCCCTCGTCCTGGGGGGCGGGATCGCGGGTCTCCAGGCCGCCCTGGACCTGGCGGACCAGGGCCACAAGGTCGCCGTGGTGGAAAAGGACGCATCCATCGGGGGCAAGATGATCCGTCTCTCGAAGGTCTTCCCGACCCTCGACTGCTCGAGCTGCATCACGA
>CAZEOY010000271.1:0-2754 GCA_964513835.1 uncultured Syntrophobacteraceae bacterium | reverse complement strand
CAAAATGGCCGCGGCCGCTCACCACGAAAACATAACCCTGTTCACCTACTGTGAGCTCGAATCCCTCTCCCGTAATGGCGACGGAGCTTTCAGCGCCCTTGTGCGCCAGAACCCGCGCTTTGTGGATCCGGACAAGTGCATCGGCTGCCGCCAGTGTGAGTACGCCTGCCCTGTGCTGGTTCCCGATGCGGAGCAGGGGGGCTTCTCGGCACGCAAGGCGGTCTACATTCCCTTTTCCAACGCCATCCCGCCCATCGCCCTCCTGGACGTCGAGAACTGCATGCTGTGCGGGAAGTGCGAGAAGGTCTGCCCCACCCGGGCGGTGGACTACCTCCAGGAGGCCGAGGACTTCACCATGGAGACCCGTGCGGCCATCCTGACGACGGGCTACGAGATCACCCCCGTCGAAAACAAGCAGCAGTACGGCGAAGGGAAAATTCCCAACGTTATCACCGCCCTCCAGATGGAGCGACTGCTCGCCCCACATGGACCCTACAACCGCGTCCTGAGGCCTTCGGACGGCATGGAGCCCGACTCCATCGCCTACATTCAGTGCGCCGGCTCCAGGGACCGGAGCATGGGCGTCTCCTACTGCTCGCGGGTCTGCTGCATGTACGCCATCAAGCAGGCCATGCTGCTGTCGGGCGCGCTGCCCCTGGCGGACATCACCATCTACTTCATGGACATCCGGGCCTTCGGAAAGGGCTACGAGCAGTTCTTCCAGAACGCCATGGCCATGGGAATCCAGTTCGTCCGGGGAAAGGTGGCTTCCATCAGCGGCGGTGAGGACGGCAAGGTGCTCCTCCGTTACGAGGCGCAAGATGCCGAAGGGGGTGTCCAGGTGGCCGAGCATGACCTGGTCGTTCTCTCCCTCGGCATGACCCCGGGATGGGAGCCGCGGGAGACGAGCGGCGTCACCACGGCATCGGACGGCTTCATCCACAGCCTGTCCCCCAAGATCTCCCCCGTTCTGACCAACGTGGAGGGAGTCTTCGCCGCCGGGGCGGCCCTGGGTCCCAAGGACATCGTGGACACCATCGTGGAAGCGGGTGCTGCCGCCATGGCTGCATCCCGGTATCTGCGCGGTGCCGATGGGTCCCGCGGGCACTGATGGCGAAATATCAGGGAGAAAGTATCATGGCTCAAGAGAATCGTGAACAGGGGGATCGCCCCGAGAAGAAGATCGGCGTCTACATCTGCCATTGCGGCGGCAATATCTCGGACCACGTGGACGTGGAAGCCGTGTGTGATGAGGCCGGGCAGATCCCGGGCGTAACGGTCGCTCGTACCAACATGTTCATGTGCTCGGACCCCGGCCAGGAGCTCATCATCGAGGACCTCAAGAGTGGGGCTGTGGACCGGGTGGTGGTGGCCTCGTGCGCTCCGAGCCTCCACGAGGAGACCTTCCGGCGCGCCATGTCCCGGGCGGGGGTGAATCCTTACGTTTACGAGCACGCCAACATCCGCGAGCAGGTAAGCTGGGTTCACCACGGGGCCCCGGCCACCGCCAAGGCTGCGCAGCTCATTTCTGCGGCTGCGGCCAAGGCGTCCAGTCTGAAGCCCCTCGATCCCATCCGCGTGGAGGCCAAGCCCCACGCCACGGTGATCGGGGCCGGCATTGCCGGGCTCAAGGCTGCCAAGGACCTGGCCGACCAGTCTATTGAGGTCGCCCTGGTCGAGAAGTCGCCCTTCGTGGGCGGCCGCACCGCCCATCTGGCCCGGCTCGCACCCACGGGCGAAAGGGCCGCCGAACTCGTGGCGGAGCTCGCCGCGGAGGTTATGGCCCACCCGGGAATCACGGTCTACCCGTGTACCGAGGTGACCGGTTTCGATGGCTACATCGGAAACTTCAGCCTGACTCTCACTCGCCGCCCGCCTGAGCACCCCGAAGAACTGGACCGCTTCAGCCGTGAAGCTTCGGCGGGCCGAAGGGGTGGAAGCTTGATCCCCTTTGTCGGAGTCGTCGGCCCGGATCTCCCGACGCGCGAGGAACAAATCTCTGTGGAGACCGGGGCCATGGTCCTGGCCACCGGCTTTCGCCCCTATCGACCCCGCCATGGCGAGTATGGCTATGGCGAGTTCGAAGAGGTCGTGACCCTCCCCGATTTTCTGAGGATGCTGGCAGACGCCGATGATGGTGACACTTTGGTGCTCAACGGGCGTGAGATCCGCCACTTGGCCATGATCCACTGTGTGGGAAGCCGCCAGATTCCCGGCGTCCACGAAGAGGACGAAAACGGAAACCTGAACGAGCACTGCTCACGCACCTGCTGCAGCTCCACTCTCCATGCAGCCCATCTGGTCCGGCAGCATCATCCCCAAACCCGCGTGTACGAATATTACCGGGATATTCGAACGTATGCACGCGGGCAGGAGGAGCTGTACACCGAAGCCGCACGCAGCAAGGTGATCTTCTTCCGTTTCGAGCCCGACAGCCCGCCCAGGGTGAGCCGCAGCGCGGCTCGGGGGGGCTCCCACCTGACCGTAACGGTGGCGGATACGCTGACTTTCGGCGAGGAAGTGCAGGCGCCGGCGGATCTCGTCGTTCTCTCGGTGGGCATGGAGCCCAACGACGTGTCCGACCTCGTCGGCATGATGAAGCTTCCCGTGGGGTCCGATCGTTTCCTGCAGGAAGTGCATCCCAAGCTGCGGCCCGTGGAGCTGGCCGTCTCGGGGATCTTTCTGGCCGGTACATGCCAGGCGCCCATGGATGTGAGCGAGGCATGCTCGGCGGCCTCGGCGGCGGCGGTCAAG
>CAZEOY010000270.1:0-5538 GCA_964513835.1 uncultured Syntrophobacteraceae bacterium | reverse complement strand
ACCCCCTGAAAGACCTTCCCCATGCCCACCTCGTTGCCGCCGTCACCTATGCCGATGGTGACGATCCCTCGCTCCTCGGCCTCCAGGAAGAGCTCGTCCAACGGCGCCACGAGTGGGGAGATGTCCTCGCCGAGCATATTGTAATACCGACCATCTCTGGCCCTCCCCGGACGCTCCACGGCCACCAGGTGTGAAAAGGATTCCCGTGTCAGCAGATCGGGAGTCCACTCCAGGAGCGGAGAGGCCCCCAAAGCATTGAGCAGCGGTGTGTTGAGGCTGTCCGTCACATAGGCCGCGGGGATGCCGAGTTTCTCCAGGGCGCAGCCCAGAGCGCAGGCTCCCGGCGGCCCGTCCGTTTCCCCGGCCCCGGCTTTCTTGATGGGAAACCCGGTTACGATGAGAACCCGCTCGGCCTTGAGGAGACTCATGGCCGCCAGTCTCAGGTGATCGCGCTTGACAAGCGGCAGGATATTCCGGTGAGCCGGGTCCTGGCTGATGGTGTTTTCGATGGAAGCGATTCGTGTCCGCATGATTTGTGTGAACCATCCTGTTGAGCCGTTGGCATTGGTGTGGGCAAGGCGCCGCCCTTCAGAGCGGCGAATCCTAATTCGTCACGCTCTCAAAAGCAACCGCATTGGCAACCCGCGTTGTTTTGTACAGGATTATCTGTCAGGTCGCAGCCTTGCAGTTGTTCCCTCTCCCTAAGGGAAAGAGTTCGGGTGAGGGAAGATCGGCTCTGCAAACCCCCTCATCCCTCCCTCTCCTCGACACGGAGGGGAGCGGGTCTGGAAATCTCATTGTAGCCTGAAGCTCTACTCACTGGAGTGAGCAACATTTCAGTCGTCATTCTGGCATACTTCAAGCCGGATTCCGGAAAGGGTTCGGCATGCCGGCCTGATGACTGCCGGCATGCCAAAGGCAAAACGGACCTCTCTATTTCGGGAGTTATACTCAGAATGCAGTTTTTTCTCGTTGGGCGTGGGCTGAGCCGCCAGCGTTGTTGCCGATACCGGCCCCGTTGTGCCATATTGTGGCTGTGGCTTATGCGGTCTCAAATCGGGTCTGAAGGGGATGCGGGAATGAACGAGTATTGCGATCGACACAAAGACGTCAAAGCTTCGGGAACGTGCCATTCATGCGGGAAACCTTTCTGCGGGGATTGTCTTACAGAGGGGCTCGAGAATCGCTACTGCTCCAGTGCGGAGTGTCAAGCCCGGATGACTGGCGATGATGCGCTCATTACCGAGATGAACATCCGCGTTGAAGCGCGGATCGAGGAGGCGACAAGGGTTTGGGATGCAAAGGAGCATTGGTGTCTTGGGGCTCTCTGGGTCATTCTTGCGCCCGCCTTTGCATACCTGGGCTCTGACGGCTGGACCTCCAACGTCGGGGTCGCTGCGGCCATGGGGCCCCTGGGAGCATTGGTTCTCTGCATGCAGTTGCGCGCGGTGACCGGCATTTACAAGCGAAAATTCCTGGCAAGACGCAGGAAGGAATTCATCAATGAATGGCGGCCGGAGGAAGCCGGGGCGGAATCGAACTGAGGAGGCAGCAATTCAGAAATGGGCTGCCCTGCAATTCAGTCAGCTGCCCGATGATACCAGGTGAAGCTCTCTCGAGAGTGCCCCAGCGTGCCGAGAAGCTCGAGCGTCTTTTCGAACATGCGCTCGGCCGCCTCGTCGCTCCGCTCATGATCGTAATCCAGCAGGTGCAGAATGCCGTGGACCAGCAGGAGGTCCAGCACCATTGACAGGGGGCATCCCTGTTCTTCGGCCATGGCCGCCGCCGTGGGTGCCGAGATCACCACGTCGCCCAGAATCTCCGGCGCCACGTCTCCGAATTCACCCTCGTGCATGGGAAAAGAGAGAACATCCGTCGGGGCATCCACCCCGCGGTATTCCCGATTGATGCGCCTCATCTCCTCATCGTCCACTACCAGGATGGACAGCTCGCTGTCAGTGTATCCCAAGGCGTTTAAGATCTTTTCGGCTGCCCTCTCGATTCGAGCTCTGTCCATTTCGATCTGGTTTTGATTCACGGTGATTGGGATCAGCGGCATCCGTCTTTCCTTTGGCCTCGCAGCTCCCTGCGCTCGGGTACTCGATGCGTTTGTGGTGGACTGTCGCGAGAATCTGGTTGAAATGCTTCGCAATGGAGTGGAGGTCTTTCAAGGTGAGCTCACACTCATCCAGCTGCCCGTCGATGAAAATGTTGTTGATGAGCCGGTTGACCATGCCCTGGATCCTGGCGGGAGTCGGGTCCGTCAAGGATCTGCACGCCGCCTCGACCACATCGGCCAGCATGACGAGCCCCGCCTCTTTGGTCTGGGGCTTGGGGCCGGGGTACCGGTAATCGTCCATGTTGATGGGAGGAAGGTCGGCTCCCTTGGCGGACTGAGCTTTCTCCCTGGCCTCCACGGCCTTGTTGTAGAAGAATGATATGAAGCTCTTCCCGTGGTGCTGGCTGATAATGTCGGTGATCCGGCGCCCCAGCCGGTTCTGCCGGGCCAGCTCAATCCCGTCTTTGACGTGGGAAATGAGGATGAGGCTGCTCATGGAAGGGGCGAGCTTCTCGTGGCGGTTTTCGCACTCGAACTGGTTTTCGATGAAGTAGAGTGGCTTCCTGGTCTTTCCAATGTCGTGGTAATAGGCCGCCACTTTCGCCAAAAGGGCATTGGCGCCGATGGATTTGGCCGCCGCCTCCACCATGTTCCCCACGATGATGCTATGATGGTAGGTGCCCGGCGCCTGGACCATGAGCTCCTGAAGCAGAGGCTGATCCATCGTGGCCAGTTCCAGGAGCTTGGTGTCCGTCGTGTAGGAGAAGGCCATTTCGATAAGCGGAATGAGCCCAATGACGAGCACCCCGGCAAAGAGACCGCCGCCAAAGCCAAAGAAGGCGCTCAGGATCACCCTGAAGAGCACCGGCTGGTCATTCAGAGTGGCGCTCAAAAAGATGAGCACGACGTTGGTGCAGCCCACGAGGAAGCCCGCCCGAATGGGAATCATCCGGTTGCGGCAGGGGTTCACCGCGTGGGCGGCCACCAGGGAGCCGATGAGGAAGTAAAAGAAAATAACAAAGTCCCTCCCGAACAGTATCCCCGCGAGGGTCGTCGCCAGGAGGGAAAAGATGAGAGATTGCGTGACCCCGAAGAAGATGCTCACCAGCATGGCGCCGGCTGTCAGCGGCACGGCATAGATCATGCAACTTCCAGAAACAGCCGCCGTGCTGTCTCCCACGACAGCCGCCATCCAAAGGCCTGAACGGGCGATCGTTGTGAGAAACACGAGCAGGATAGCCAGGAACAGCATATCCTGGATGTCCATGCGATAGGAAGGCAGATGATCGCGGGAAACCCGCACGACGACCCACGTGGAGATGCCACAGAAAGCGAACATGGTCAAGAACACCAGGAACATCCGGCGATGGGCACGGCCCTCGCTGTTGGCCTTCAGCTTGAGCTGATCCTCCCGGTCGATCCTCTGACCTTCCCTCACCAGCATCTCGTTTCTGAGTACCTGAATCCTGACGGGCTTGACTGATGCACGGGCTTCTTCACGGAGGCGCTCGCTCTCGTCGAGCGAGAAGACCAGGTTGGGCTGAAGCAGTTGGGAGGCGAGAAAGGCCAGGACCCTGACTTCCCTGGTGTCGGATCCCATCTCGAAGGCCTTGGCAACGGCGTATTTTCTGGCTTCTTCGATGTCGAGATAGGAGGCTTCGGAATCCTGTGAGGCCTGCATGGCCTCTGGATCTGACTGGGGTCTGCGGATCAAAATGTTCTGGCGGCGGTCGTCTCCGATTTGGGGATGCCGACTCGGAACCACCCCGCGCTCAAAGATCGGGCGGATCAGATTGACGACCTTGTCCTGGATTTCAGTGCTAAATCCCCGCTCCGAAAGATCCGAGAGGACTTCTTCGGGCACCTGAATGCCCAGGGGTTGGGCAAAGGTTCTCCTTCGGTCGAGCATCTGCTGAAGCACATCGGGGAGTTCCCGCTTAAACCCGTTATCGTCGCCCGTCTGACTCATGGGATTGGCCATCGCCAGAGCTGTGGCGGATTCAAATTCTTCCTGAGACTGCAGGCGCTCCCGCATAGTGGCAAAAGCCGCCCCCAGACGCTCGATCACCTGATGGTGAACATGATCGTCAAAGACGAAAACCAGCGGGGACCGTCGGACCGCTTCCTCCCGCAACCTCGCCGTCGCCTGTTCGTCGACGATCCTGAAATCTCGGTGAGCCTTGATATTGCGGTCTGCGACGTCTCCAAGCTCGAACGTCGGGAGACCGGTCGAAAATGAAGGGGTCAGCAGGAAAGAGAGGACGAGGCTCAGGACCACCAGAATCGCCGCCTTTTCAGTCCTGATGAAATGAGGCATTCTCGCCAGGAGGAGATGCTTGCCCCTGGTGCTGCGCGACTTAGGGCGCGGTTTTTCGGCCTCGGTTTTGTCTTTTTCCATGGCAGGTCATCACAGATCTGGGGTGAGTCACTTTTTCGGGCGTTCGGCCTGCTCGTACGCCAGGATGATTTCCTGGACCAGCCGATGCCGCACAACATCCTTGTTGCTGAAATACACGAAACGAATTCCTTCAATCCCCTCCAGCAACCGAATGGCTTCAATCAGCCCCGAAGTCTTGTTCTCTGGCAGGTCGATCTGCGTGATATCCCCGGTGATTACGGCTTTGGAGCCCAGCCCGAGGCGCGTCAGGAACATCTTCATCTGTTCCGTTGTAGTATTCTGAGCCTCGTCGAGGATTACAAAAGCATCATTGAGGGTTCGACCTCTCATGAACGCCAAAGGCGCCACTTCAATGGCCCCACGTTGAAGCAAATTGGATGCCTTTTCGTAATCCATCATATCGTGCAGGGCGTCGTAGAGCGGGCGCAGGTACGGGTTCACCTTCTCGGCCAGATCTCCCGGCAGAAACCCGAGCTTCTCCCCCGCCTCGACCGCAGGGCGCACCAGAACGATGCGACGAACCTGCTCCTTGGCCATGGCGGCAACGGCCATAGCCATGGCGAGATAGGTCTTGCCCGTTCCCGCCGGCCCGATGCCGAAAACGATGTCGTAGCGGCGAATCGCGTCAATGTACTCCTTCTGCCTGACACTCTTGGGCGTGATGATGCGTTTATTCGACGCGATATAGACTTCGTCCAGGAAGATGTCTTTCAAGTTCTTGTGGATATTGTGACTGAGGATACCGATGGCAAACAGGATGTCACTCTGATAGAGCGGATAGCCCCGTGCGATAAGCTCTGCCAGTTGCCTGAGAAGAGTCTCGGCAAGCTCGGCGTGAGGCCTTTCGCCGTTGATGGTGACCTGGTTGCCCCTCAGGTGGATGCGGACGCCAAGCTGTTTTTCAACCAGTTTGATATGGCTGTTTTGCTCCCCTGCAAGCTGCTGAATGAGGGCATAATCCTCAAAAGAAATTTGAAGGGAAACCATCCGACCTGTCTCTGAAGCGGCGGCACGACGCAATATGTTCAGGCCCTCTTTGACGGCGTGATCATCGAGCTCGCATCAGGACCGTTGACTTCGC